>NZ_JBHYHC010000253.1:0-6159 GCF_042738955.1 Umezawaea sp. NPDC059074 | reverse complement strand
GGGGGGGCCCGCGGGGGGGGGGGCGCCGCCGGCCCGGGCGCCGGCCGCGTCCACGCTCTTCCACCCCGCACGGGAGACGACGATGACCCCTCCACCGGCGAGGTTCCGAGCGCGCGTCGCCGCGCTCCTCGCACTGGCGCTGGGTGTGGCCGCGATCACCGCTGCCACGCCCGCCAAGGCCGACAACCCGATCGTCCAGCACGTCTACACCGCGGACCCGGCTCCCCTGGTGCACAACGGCCGCGTGTACCTCTACACCGGACACGACGAGGACGGCTCCACGTACTTCACCATGAAGGACTGGCGCGTCTGGTCGTCCGCCGACATGGTCAACTGGACCGACCACGGCTCCCCGATGAGCGTGGGCACGTTCAGCTGGGCCAGCAAGGACGCCTGGGCCGGTCAAGCCGTGGAGCGCAACGGCAAGTTCTACTGGTACGTCCCGGTCGTCAACCGCTCCACCGGCCGCATGGCCATCGGCGTCGGCGTCGCGGACAGCCCCACCGGACCGTTCCGCGACGCCATCGGCCGCCCGCTGGTGGAGAACGGCGAGATCGACCCGACCGTGATGGTCGACGGCAGCGGTCAGGCCTACCTGTACTGGGGCAACCCGAACCTCTGGTACGTGAGGCTCAACAGCGACATGGTCTCGTACTCGGGCAGCGCCACGAAGATCCCGCTCACCACCTCGGGCTTCGGCACCCGCACCGGCGACGCGAACCGGCCCACCCTCTACGAGGAGGGACCGTGGGTCTACCAGCGCAACGGCCTGTACTACAACGTCTTCGCGGCCAAGTGCTGCTCGGAGTTCATCGCGTACTCCACGGCGACGAGCCCGACCGGGCCGTGGACCTACCGCGGCACCGTGATGCCCACGCAGGGCGGCAGCTTCACCAACCACGCGGGCGTCGTCGACTTCAAGGGCGGCTCGTACTTCTTCTACCACAACGGCGCGCTGCCCGGCGGGGGCGGCTACACGCGCTCGGTGGCCGTCGAGAAGTTCTCCTACAACTCCGACGGCACGATCCCGACGATCACCATGAGCACCGGCGGCCCACCGGCCGCCGACACGCTCAACCCCTACACCCGCCAAGAGGCCGAGACCATCGCGTGGGGCTCGGGCATCGAGACCGAGGTCTCGTCCGAGGGCGGCATGAACGTCGGGTACATCGACAACGGCGACTACCTGAAGGTCAAGAACGTCGCCTTCGGCTCGGGCGCGACGACGTTCAGCGCCCGCGTCGCCTCGACGGTGTCCGGTGCGGCCGTGGAGGTCCGCACTGGCAGTCCGACCGGGACCGTGGCGGGCCGCTGCACCGTCCCCAACACCGGCGGCTGGCAGACGTGGACCACCGTCTCCTGCGGCGTCAGCGGCCTGTCCGGCACCCGCGACCTGTACCTGCGGTTCACCGGCGGCAGCGGCTACCTGCTCAACGTCAACTGGTGGCAGTTCGGCACCGCCACCCGGAAGGCCGACCACGGCTGGGAAACGCGGTGACGGCACGGCACTGCCGTTCGACGCGCGACGTGATCCCCCGTCGACCACACCTGGAGGAACGCCATGGGTGACCTGACCCGGCGGCAGCTCGCGAGGCTGGGCGCGGGTGTCGTGCTCACCGGGGCCGGGTGGACGGCCGCCGCCCGTGCCGCCTCGGCCGCGCCCGTGGACGTGCGAGCGGTCGACGACCTCGCGCTGTGGTACGACCGGCCCGCGGGCTCGGACTGGCTGCGCGCGCTCCCGGTCGGCAACGGCAGGCTGGGCGCGATGGTGTTCGGCAACACCGACACCGAACGCCTCCAGCTCAACGAGGACACCGTCTGGGCGGGCGGCCCCCACGACTACAGCAACACGCGGGGGGCCGCGGCGCTCGGCCAGATCCGGCAGCTCGTGTTCTCCGACCAGTGGACACGGGCCCAGTCGCTGATCGACCAGACGATGCTCGGCAGCCCGGCCGGGCAGTTGGCCTACCAGCCGGTCGGCGACCTGAAGCTGGCGCTGCCGTCGGCGAGCGCGTCCGGGTACCAGCGGTGGCTGGACCTCACGACGGCGACGGCGGTCACGACCTACACCGCGAACGGCGTCCTCCACCGGCGCGAGGTCTTCGCGAGCGCGCCGGACCAGGTGGTCGTCGTGCGCCTGACCGCGGGGACGGCGGGCTCGATCTCGTTCACCGCGGTGTTCGGCACACCCCAGCGCGCGTCCGCGTCCAGCCCGGACGGGACGACGATCGCGCTCGACGGCGTCTCCGGCGACCAGCGGGGCATCGCGGGCTCGGTCCGGTTCCTCGCGCTGGCCAAGGCCGTGGTGGAAGGGGGCTCCACCTCCAGTTCCGGTGGCACCCTGCGCGTGGCCAACGCGACCGCGGTGACCTTGTTGATCTCCATCGGCACGAGCTACGTCGACTACCGGACGGTCGACGGCGACTACCAGGGCATCGCCCGAGCCCGGTTGAGCGCCGCGCAGGGGTACTCGTTCGACTCACTGCGGACCCGTCACATCGCCGATTACCAGGCGTTGTTCGGCAGGGTGACGCTCGACCTGGGGCGCACGTCGGCGGCCGACCAGCCGACCGACGTCCGGATCGCCCGGCACGCGAGCACCAGCGACCCGCAGTTCTCCACCCTGCTGTTCCAGTACGGCCGGTACCTGCTGATCTCGTCCTCCCGCCCCGGCACGCAGCCCGCCAACCTCCAGGGCGTCTGGAACGACCAGATGGCCCCGTCGTGGGACTCGAAGTACACCCTGAACGCCAACCTGCCGATGAACTACTGGCCCGCGGACACCACGAACCTCGCCGAGTGCTTCCAGCCGGTGTTCCGCATGGTCGAGGACCTCGCGGTCACCGGCGCCCGCACGGCCCAGGTGCAGTACAACGCCCGAGGCTGGGTGACCCACCACAACACCGACGCCTGGCGGGGGTCCTCGGTCGTCGACTTCGCCGCGGCGGGCATGTGGCAGACCGGCGGGGCGTGGCTGTCGACCCTGATCTGGGACCACTACCGCTTCACCGGCGACGTGGAGTTCCTGCGCCGGTACTACCCGGCGCTCAAGGGGTCCGCGCGGTTCTTCCTCGACACACTGGTGACCGAGCCCTCGCTGGGCTACCTGGTGACCAACCCGTCGAACTCACCGGAGCTCAACCACCACAGCAACGCCAGCGTGTGCGCCGGGCCCACGATGGACACGCAGATCCTCCGGGACCTCTTCGACGGCTTCGCGAGCGCGTCCGAGGTGCTGGGCGTGGACGCGGACCTCCGCACGCAGGCGCGCGCGGCGCGGCAGCGGCTGGCCCCGATGAAGATCGGTTCTCGCGGGAACGTCCAGGAGTGGCTGTACGACTGGGTCGAGACCGAGCAGAACCACCGGCACGTCTCGCACCTCTACGGCCTGCACCCGAGCAACCAGATCACCAAGCGCGGCACCCCGCAGCTGCACTCCGCCGCGCGCCGGACGCTGGAGCTGCGCGGTGACGCGGGCACCGGCTGGTCGCTCGCCTGGAAGGTCAACTACTGGGCACGGCTGGAGGAGGGCACCAGGGCGCACGACCTCCTGCGCTCCCTCGTGACGACCGACCGCCTCGCGCCCAACATGTTCGACCTGCACCCGCCGTTCCAGATCGACGGCAACTTCGGCGCGACCTCCGGCATCGCCGAGATGCTGCTGCACAGCCACAACGCCGAACTGCACGTGCTGCCCGCGCTGCCGTCGGCATGGAGCGCGGGCAGCGTCACGGGGCTGCGCGGGCGCGGCGGGTACACCGTGGGGGCGGTGTGGAGCGGCGGCGCCGCCACCGCGCTCACCGTCACCGCGGACCGCGACGGCACGGTCCGGGTCCGGAACCGGATGTTCACCGGGACCTACGAGGTGCGCGACACGACGTCCGGGGCCGTGGTCCAGCCCGGCAGGCCCGAGTCCGACGTCGTCGAGTTCTCCGTCCGAAGTGGACGCACCTACCGCGCGACGGGCCAGGGCTCGACCTCGGTGGTCGTTCCGGGGGTGTACTACCGGCTCGTCGCGCGGCACAGCGGCAAGCTCGCCGACATCAGCGGCGTCTCCACCGCGGCGGGCGCCCTGCTGCACCAGTGGCCTCAGACCGGCGGGCTCAACCAGCAGTTCGACTTCGTCGACGCGGGCGACGGCCACCACCGGATCCGGGCCCGGCACAGCGGGCTGGTGCTCCAGGCCGCGAGCGCGAGCACCGGCTCCGACATCACCCAGCAACCCACCGCCGACACCCCCGCCCAGCACTGGCGGGTGGTCGACCAGGGTGGCGGCGTGGTGAGCCTGGTCAACCGCCTCAGCGGACTGGCTCTCGACGTGTGGAGCGCGTCGACGGCGGACGGCGCCCGGTTCTCCCTGTGGTCCGTGACCGGGGCCGACAACCAGCGCTTCCAGCTCCAAGAAGTCTGACGACCGGAGGGACGACGATGTTCCAGCAGCACACGGCCCGGCGCAGGTCCCTGCTCGCGCTGGCCGCCGCCACGGCCGCGCTCCTCCTGGGGGCCGCGGGCATCGCGGTCGGCGGCCCGGCCGCCGGGGAGGTGGACACGGCCGCGGCGACCGCCGGGTGCGGCAAAGCCCCCACCTTGACGAGCGGCCAGCACACCATCAGCAGCGGCGGCCAGAACCGCACGTACATCCTGCGGCTGCCCGCCAACTACGACAGCGGCCGCCAGTACCGGCTGTTCGTGGGCTTCCACTGGCTGGGCGGCACCGCGAACGACGTCGACTCCGGCGGGGGCGACGGCTACAACTGGTCCTACTACGGGTTGCGCAAGCTCGCCGACGCGGCGAACAACGGCACGATCTTCGTGGCACCGCAGGGCAACAACAACGGGTGGGCCAATCCCGGCGGCCAGGACCTGGCGTTCGTCGACGACCTGCTCAAGCAGCTCGAGGCGGGTCTGTGCGTCGACACGACCCAGCGCTTCGCGGGCGGCTTCAGCTACGGCGGCGCGATGTCCTACGAGGTCGCCTGCGCCCGCGCCACGGTGTTCCGCGCGGTGGTGGCGTACTCCGGCGCGCAGCTCAGCGGGTGCGACGGCGGCAGCCAGCCCATCGCGTACATGGGCGTGCACGGCGTGAGCGACACGGTCCTCAACATCTCGCAGGGACGCGCGTTGCGGGACAGGTTCGTGCGCAACAACGGCTGCACGGCCCAGAACGCCCCCGAACCGGCCGCGGGCAGCAGGACGCACGTCATCACCGCCTACAGCGGCTGCCGGGCGGGCTACCCGGTGGTGTGGGCGGCGTTCGACGGCGGGCACACCCCCGGCCCGATCGACTCCGGTGGTGACGGCTGGCGGACGTGGACGTCGGGCGAGGTGTGGAAGTTCCTCACCCAGTTCGAGAGCGGCGGTCCCACCACGACCACCACGACGACGACCACCACGACGCCTCCTCCCGGTGGCACGACCTGCCGGGTCACCACCGCGATCAACGCGTGGAACAACGGGTTGACCTCGAACCTCACCATCACGAACACCGGCACCACCGCGATCTCCGGCTGGTCGCTGGTCTTCACCTTGCCCAGCGGGCAAACGATCACCTCGGGGTGGAACGCCACCTACTCCCCCACCACGGGACAGGTGACGGCCAAGAACGCGGGCTACAACGGCGACCTCGCCCCGAGCGCGTCGGTCACGGTCGGCTTCCAGGCCACCCACACCGGGGACGCCACGGCCCCGACGTCGTTCGCGCTCAACGGCAAGACCTGCGCGACCTCCTGACCCGCGCGGCACGAAGGGAAGCGATCACATGAAGACCAGGACGAGCGTGCTCCTCCTCGCGGTGGTGTCGCTGATCGTCGTCGGCCTCGCCCTCACCTCCCCCGCCCCCGCGGTGGCGGCGTCGCTGACGGAGGTCACCGACTTCGGCGCCAACCCCGGCGGGATGCGGATGCACGTCTACGTGCCCGACGCCCGGCCCGCCACCCCGGCGATCGTGGTGGCGATGCACGGGTGCGGCGGCTCGGGTCCCGGCTTCTACTCGGGCAGCGAGTTCGCGGCGCTGGCCGACCGGTACGGGTTCGTCGTCGTCTACCCCAGCGCGCAGCAGGAGGCCGGGTTCGGCAAGTGCTTCGACACCTGGTCCGCCGCCGCCAAGCGGCGTGGCGGCGGGAGCGACCCGGTGTCGATCGTCTCGATGGTGACCTACGC
>NZ_JBHYHC010000252.1:0-6312 GCF_042738955.1 Umezawaea sp. NPDC059074 | reverse complement strand
TCGGGCCAAAAGGCAGTGCCCCAAAGCCCTGCCCGATCTCCAATTTTAAGGCCGAAATCCCCAAGTAAAATCGGCCACGGCTGCGGGCGGCCCGTGGCGTTCCGTAGCAGGTCAACAGGCGACCCCCAGTCCCGTAAGTAGGCGCCATGCTTCTGCTGGACGCGTCGGTTGTTCGCCGGTCTTGTAAGTAGGCGCCATGCTTTTGCCGGGCGCGTCGGTGGTTTGCCGGTCGTCCGCCGGTCTCGTAAGTGGGCGCATGCTTCTGCCAGGCCCGTCGGTAGTTCGCCAGTCGTCTGCCAGTCGTCCGCCTGTCCTGTCGTTGGTCGCCCGCCAGCTGCCGGTTTCCCTGTCTGCCCTGCCACCCTGTGTCGTCACCTGGGCGTCCCGCTGCCCCAAGCCGCCCCCTCCCTCCCCCTGAGTTCTGAGACGCTCCGTCCTTCCTCCTCCCTCGGGGTCCACAGGGGACTGCCCTGGGCGTTCGTCCTCGTCAGGGTGGTTTTCGCTGGTCGACACCCTGTCGAATCCCGTCTGCCGCTCGCACTGATCGGTGCGGGCAGGGGTAGGGGGGCCTAGGGGACTGGTCAGGGGTTTCCTACCGGAACATCGTAATAATACTCTTGTCCCAGTTGGACTTGCTGGGACTTGCTTTGGACTTGTTTATCAGTGGAGAGATGACTCTTCAGCAGGGCAGTGCATTCACGAATTACTTCTTGCTGCGAGCAGTGCGCCCTTGTGGCTCCTCCGCGGCCCCGTGAGCAAGAGGAAGGAGGAGTGTCGCTGATGACCGCGAAACTCTTCTCGACCGACTCGGTGCAGACCTTTCCCGAGTTCGAGCAGAACGCCCTGCGCGTGGCCGACGTGTTGGGTGAGAACGGTATCGGTCACGGCTGTCGGGTGATGCTGAAAGCGGGCAACTCGGCGGGATGGGTCGTGACGCTTCTTGCGCTGATGCACGTCGGGGCGTCGATCGTGATGGTGGACAGCCAGGAGCGGGCCGAGCAGACGCGGCGGATCGCGGACCAGGCGGGCGTGAAGATGTGCCTGGTCGACGAGGACGCGCCGTTGGACGCCGAGGAGAGCAAGGTCTTCATCTACGAGCTGCTCGTCGCGGCGGCGAACCGCACGCCGTTGCGGGACCGGCTCGACTTCACCGAGTGGTGCGAGCGGCCCGACGGGCTGATCATGTGGTCGTCCGGGTCCACCGGGACGCCGAAGGGGATCGTGAAGTCCGGCGGGAAGTTCCTGGAGAACCTCCGGCGCAACGCGGCCCAGGTGGGGCATCGGCAAGGGGACGTGCTGATGCCCCTGCTGCCGTTCTCGCACCAGTACGGGCTGTCCATGGTGCTCATCGCGTGGCAGGAGCGGTGCTCGCTGGTCGTCGCCCCCTACCGGCGCATCGACCGCGCGCTGGTCATGGCCGGGCAGACCGGCGTCACGGTCCTGGACGCGACCCCCTCCACCTACCGCAGCCTGCTCAACATCGTGGAGAAGCGGCCCGAGGCCGGGCTCAACGTCGACACGGTGCGGATGTTCTGCAGCGGCGCCGCCCCGCTCGACCCGTCGCTGACCAAGGCGTACGTCGACAAGTTCGGCCTCCCCCTGCTGGACAGCTACGGCAGCACGGAGATGGGCAACGTCTCCTTCGCCACCCCGGACAACCCCGTCGCGACCGGCAAGGCCATGGAGGGCCTGGAGATCAAGGTCGTGGACGACGACGGGCACGAGGTGCCGGTCGACCAGATCGGCGAGGTCCTGGTCAACACGCCCGACGTGATGGAGGGCTACCTGGCCGAGGACGGGACGCTGGTGCCGCACACGCAGCAGTGGTTCCAGACCGGCGACTTCGGGAAGCTCGACGCCGAGGGCAACCTGTCGGTGTTCGGCCGCAAGTTCGCCGTGACGCGGATGGGCTACACGCTCTACCCGGAGATCATCGAGCGCAAGGTCGCCGAGAAGGGCTGCTCCGCCAAGGTCGTGTCCGTGCCGGACGAGCGCCGCGGGTGCCAGCTGGTGTTCTTCGTCGAGGACGCCCTGGACCGCGAGCCGCACTTCTGGCGCGAGCTGCTCGGTGAGCTGCTGCCCGTCTACGAGCGTCCGAACCGCGTGTACGTGCTGGAGAACTTCCCCCTCAACCGCAACGGCAAGCCCGACCGGCTGCACCTGGAGCAGCTGGCACTGGCCGAGGTCCCCGACGGCGCGAGCGTCTGAGGAAGAACGGGGAACCAACCGACATGGAGAACACGCAGAGCGCCCCGCACGAGACACCGGCAGAACAGGGGCTCACCGCGATCGTGTTCCCCGGCATGGGACCGTGCAACTTCGCCGACGTCGGCAGGTACATGGTGCTGGACCGCTACGCCCGCCGTCGCCTCGCCGAAGCGGACGAGGCGCTGGGTTACTCGGTGCTGCAACGCTTCCGCGCCACCGACCACGAGTACTCCGAGGCGACGCAGATCGCGTTCCTGATCAACTCGGTCGCGCTGGCGGACCGGGCGGTGGACGCGATGGGGCTCGACCCCGACCTGTGCGTCGGGCCGAGCTTCGGGCAGAAGGCGGCGACCGCGTTCGTCGGGTCGCTGCCGTTCGGCGACGTCGTGCGGATGACGGCCGAGCTCGCCCGGTGCGAGGAGGAGTTCTTCGCCACGGAGTACTCCGACGTCATCACGCAGTCGTTCGTCCGCACCTCCGAGGAGCGGACGAAGGAGATCCTCGCGGAGATGGAGGCCCGCGGCGAGTGGTACGAGATCTCCGGCTACCTGGACGACGACTTCTACTTCGTCTCGGTGCGCGAGTCCTCTTTGGACTTCTTCAAGTCGCGCATCCGGGACGCGGGCGGGTACTCGATGTACTCGATGCGCCCGCCCGTGCACGCCCGTGCGTTCTCGGCCCTGCGCCGCAAGGCCGAGGACGAGGTCTTCGCCCGCTACGACATCGCCGCGCCGCGGCTGCCCGTGATCGCCGACCAGAACGGCACGACGGTCACCGACGCGGACGCCATGCGCACGATGCTGCTCGACACGTTCGACCAGCCCATCAACTGGCCGGACGTGGTCTCCGCGCTGCGTCGCGGGGGCGTCACCGACCTGTGGTTCACCGGTGCCGACAACCTGTTCCACCGCCTGGACTGCACGACCAAGAACTTCCGAGTGACGGCCGTGACCCCCAAGACCGCGCTGCGTCCGGAGAAGTAGAACAAGCAGGGAGAGCACATGATCGACCAGGAATGGCCGCACCGGTTCCGCTCGACGATCAACCCCCCGCGTGAGCCGGGTCCCATCGACCTGCGCCGCAACTACGCGCAACCCGCCTACACGGGCATCGGCACGTTCATGAACGTGCCGATCTGCCTCGACCAGGCGGACTTGCGCGCCGGCAACGTGGACGTGGCCGTCATGGGCGTGCCGCTGGACCAGTCCGTCGGTCACCGCGGCGCGGCCTTCGGCCCCAGGGCGATCCGCACCGAGGAGCGCTACCTCTTCAACAACTACGAGGACTTCGTCCACTCGGCCACCAGGGTCCGACCGTTCCAGCTGCTCAAGGTCGTCGACTACGGCGACGCCCCGGTCGACACGTTCAGCAACGAGCGGTCGATGCCGCCGATCCGCGAGATGGTCAAGGAGATCGCCGAGACCGGCGCCGTCCCGATCGTCCTGGGCGGCGACCACACGCTGCTGTGGCCCAGCGCCGCGGCGCTCAACGAGGTCCACGGCGCGGGCAGCGTCGCGGTGGTGCACTTCGACGCGCACCCGGACTGCCACGCCGAGGTCCACGGCAACAAGGTCAGCCACACCACCCCGATCTACCGGCTCATCGAGGACGAGAAGTTCCCCGGTTCCAACATCATTCAGATGGGCCTGCGCAGCCCGTCGGCCCCCGACGACGAGCAGTTCAACTGGATGCGCAGGCAGGGCATGAAGTCGCACTTCATGGCCGAGGTGGAGCGCGTCGGCATCGACGCCGTCATCGACAAGCTCATCGTCGACGTGTCCCACGTGCCGAACGTCTACCTGTCGCTCGACATCGACGTCCTCGACCCCGCCTACGCCCCCGGCACCGGCACCCCCGAGCCGGGCGGCCTCACCACCCGCGAGCTGTTCCCCGCCCTGCGCAGGCTCGCCCACGAGACCAACGTCGTCGGCATGGACGTGGTCGAGGTTGCCCCGCACATCGATCCCGGCTACTCCACGGCGCTCAACGCCCGGCGCGCGGTCCTCGAGGTCCTGACCGGCCTGGCCATGCGCCGCATGCAGATCTCCAGCAGCAACTACGTGAACCCGATCGTCTCCGGTCAGGTCAAGTTCCCGATGCGGTGACCGTCGACCCTCGACGACGAAAGGCGACAGCCGTGAGAGTTCTGAGCAGCATCACCGGCTCCCAGGGGCACGCGCGGGACATGCTCCCGCTGATCCGCGCCATCGCGGACGCGGGCCACGACGTCCTGGTGGCCCTGCCGCCCTCGCTGGCGCACATCTACGAGATCGAACGCGTGCGCGTGGCGGCCGTGCTGCCCGAGATGCACGACTCGATCATGGCGGTGGTGAAGGAGGGGACCGAGAAGCGGATCCGCGAGGCCGCCGAGACCGGGCGTCCGGTGGCGCCGCCGCCGGAGCTGACCGCGTTCGACGAGATGCTCGTGATGGCCGGTGGACCGCACATCACGCCCACCTACCACGCGATCATGGCGCTGGCCGTGGAGTTCGACCCCCAGCTGATCGTCCGCGACTCGGCGGAGATCGCCGCGACCCTCGTCGCGGAGCAGCTGGGGCTGCGCTACATCTGCGGGCCGTCCGGCGCGGGCGACATGGTCGACCCGGTCCGCCTGGTCGACCTGCTGAACGAGCGCCGGGCCGAGATCGGCATCCCGGCCGCGCACGACCCCGCCGCCCTCTACCGGTACGGGCGGTTCGACTCCGTGCCGGAGCGCTACGGGTTCGCCGCGTTCGACGTGCCCTACGCGATCCGCTACCGGCAGTCGCCGATCGTCGCGCGCGACGAGGTGCTGAGCCGGGAGATCATCGACCTGCCCACCGACAAGCCGCTGGTCGCCGCGGCGATGGGGACCGTGCTGCTGCAACTGCGGGAGTTCTTCCAGTTCGGCCCGCCGCAGGACGAGGACCCGTCGAAGGTGCTGCTCCAGGCCATCGCGGGCGGCCTGTCGTCGCTCGACTGCTACGCGGTGCTGGCCACCGGCGGCCTGTCGATGGAGGGCATCGAGGTCGGCGACAACGTCCTCGTGGTCGAGCGCATGGCCCAGCCGCTGCTGCTCCAGTGCGCCGACCTGTTCCTCACCCACGGCGGCTACAACAGCATCCGCGAGTCCATGTTCGGCGGCACGCCGATGGCCGTGCTGCCGCAGTTCGGCGACCAGCCGTTCCACGCGGACCTCTTGCAGAAGATGAACCTGGGCCGAGTGGTCCCGGAGACGACCGCCAAGTCGGTCCACGACACGTGCCGCACGGTCCTCGACGACCCCGCCATCACCCAGGAGGTCCGCCGGGCCCACCGGGAGATGCTGGCCCTGCCGAGCGTCGACACCGTCGTCCCGCACCTGGAGTCCCTGGCCCTGCCCTAGGGGCTTCACCCACGAAGCCGGCACCCGTTCTCGGGTGCCGGCTTCGTGGCGTCAGAGGAACGTTCGGGGAATGGGAAGAATGCGCGAAGAAAAGCGCCGGAGCGGGTCGCGATCCCGGTCCGGCGCTTTTCGGCTGTGGAGTGCTACTTGACCACGACCAGGCTCGCCAGAATGCTGCCGTCGACCTGGACGCCGACGACGTCGACCTTCACGCCCGCCTTGAGCGTGCCGGTGACGACGGTCGCGCCGTGGACCTTCACGGTCACCGTGCCGGTGCCCAGCTTCACGGTCAGGTCGCCCTGGGCCTTGACGTCGACCACGACGCCCGCCTTGACGGACACCGAGACCTGGCTGCTCACGGACGCGCTGGGAGCCGTGCTCGCCATCGCGGTGCCCGCACCGGCGCCGAGGACGGCGGCCGCGGCGATGACGCCCGCGAAGAAACGCTTGGTGGTGATGCGCATGATCGGCTCCATTCGGTCGAAAACAGGGGGAGTGTTTTCCATCGGGGTGAAGGACGAAAGCGGATGAGGGTTGTGGCAGCCTTTGCGTTCTCCCGCTGCCGGTATTCCGCTTTCGTCCTGGCATTAGTCTGCACCGGTTGGTCTATTCGGAGCAACCCCTAACCGGAAAGCGCATTCCTGACGGTCGCTCACGTCTCGAACAGGGGTGCGGACTGGAGTATCCGAACCGCGTCTCAGTCGTTGGCGAGCGAATCGACCGCACGAAAAAGGGGTCCC
>NZ_JBHYHC010000251.1:0-6406 GCF_042738955.1 Umezawaea sp. NPDC059074 | reverse complement strand
GGTTATTTCTCCCTGAGCAGGTAGACGTTGCCGTTGCCGTCCGCGTCGCTGTTGAAAATGAGGTCCGTGTCGTTGATGAACGCGGCGTGCGGGTGCACCGATTCCGTTTCGGACGTGCTTCGGTGCTTGAACATCTTCACGGTGTCGACCTTGTTCGTGCCCGGCTTGATGTAGTAGTAGAAGATGTACTGCGTTTCTTTGCCGCCGTCCCCTTCGATGATCGTCTGGGCCGGGTTCATGGCGAAGTGGTTGCTGTACTCGCGGATGTCGTAGCTGAAGAATTTCTCCTTGCGGATGTTGTAGGTCACGACCTGTTCCGGTGTGTCACCCTGCACCCGCTGCGCGAAAGCGGCGTCCCGGCCGTTGGCCTGCCAGAACGGGTGCACGCCGTGGTCGTTCGAATCGGTCAGGAGGGTGTTCTTCTTGGTCCCGATGTCGACGAGGCCGATCTGGTCCTCGTCGAGCACGTGGTAGAGGAGCGTGTCGCCGTACACCGGGTTGATCAGCACGTGGTCGACTTTCCCGTCGATCTTCTTGACCGTTTCGAGGTCACCCGTCTTCACGTCGATCGTGACGAGCGAGGAGCGGTCCTCGTCCTCGTCGTACAGGGACGAGACGATCGTCTTCCCGTTCGACGTCAGGGCGACGATGCCCTTGACGTCGTACTTGTCCGACACCGTGCGGATCTTCTTCTCCTCGTACGGGGCGCGCAGGCTGACCCTGGTGAACGTCCGGTCCTCGACGAAGAACGCCTCCTCGGTCTTGGGGGAGACGTTGGCGTGGTCGCCGTCGATGTGGTCGGAGTCGGTCAGCTGCACGAACTTCCCGTTGTCGAGCGACATGAGGTACAGGTTCTCGTGGTCGTCGTCCCTCTCCGACATGAACACGACGGAATTGAGCGAGGGGACGTAGGGGTCCACGTCGAGGTACATCTTGTTGTCGAGCGCTTTGGAAGTGGTGAGCTGAACCACCTCGTAATCGCTGTCCAGGGCGGGAAGGGTTTTCCACTCCGCCGCGAATCGCGCGCCCTTTCCGGAATCGGGCGCGGATTCTTCCGCGAGGGCGAAGGAGGAGGATCCGAGCATGGCCGTGCACACCAGAATGGCTAAAGCAGATTTCACGAGGACAACCTTCCCGAGTCGAGTGCGAGAGGCGCGCCGTTATCCACTATAGAAATGGGTGTACTACTCCACAATGGATTGAACCTCACCCTTTCGGGTGGAGTGAAAGTGAGGAATTCTCACAAGTTTCGTCACGGGACTTCGTGCCGATCGGTGGTGTTGAACCATGGTGGAGCGCCTTTTTTCGTCAGGCAGGTGTACGCGAATTAGTGGTGAGGCTATGCGTTGTCGCCGGTCAGGGGATGAATTCCACGCGAGGTGGTCAGTCGAGCGGAACGCCCGCGAATCCGAGCAGGGTGAGCCGCTCGGCGGTCGGGGTGCCCGCGACCGGGGAGAACAGGGCGAGGATCTGGGTGCGGTCCTCGTCCACCAGGGACTGGCAGTCCAGTTCGAGCAGGCCGACCTCGGGGTGCAGGATCCGCTTGCGGCGGCGCCGCATGACGGCGACGTCGTGCAGTTCCCACAGGGCGGCGAACTCGGCGCTGTCGCGGCGCAGCCGGTCGACCAGGGCACGGGCGGGGGCGTCGTCACGGCGGCCGACCGCGGCCCGCAGGTCCGCGACCAGGGACCGCGACTCCTCGGCGTGGTCCTCGGCCGGGAACCCGCCGCGCGCGGCGGGATCGGTGAACCAGCGGTGGATGACGCTCGCGTCGGGGCCACGGCGGCCGGTGAGGTCGCCGAACACGGCGCGAGCGAGGTGGTTCTGGGCCAGCGTGTCGCCGAGGTCGGTCATTACCTGGGCGGGCACGTCGTGGAGGCGGTCCAGGACGGCCAGCAGCGTCGGGGCGACGTGCCGGTCGCCGCGGCGGCGGTCGGGCGCGGTCAGTCCGGACAACCGGTAGAGGTGGTCGCGCTCGTCCAGGCTCAACCGCAGCGCGCGGGTCAACGCACGCAGCACCGACTCCGACGGCGTGGCCGTGGCCCGCTGCTGTTCGAGGCGGGTGTAGTAGTCGGTCGAGATGCCCGCGAGCCCGGCCACCTCCTCCCGGCGCAGCCCCGGCGTGCGCCGCCGCCCCGCCACGGCGAGACCGACGTCGACCGGACTGAGCGCCTCCCGCCGGACGCGGAGGAACTGGGCGAGTTGCGGGGTGTCCACAACGGAAAGTCTGCCCTCGTTGCGGCCCGGTAGGCAGGGACAACCTCACTCTGCCTACCGCGTGTCCCACGGCCGAAGCTGGGTTTCACTCGACTACGGAGGGAATCCCCCATGTCCGCCACTCGCACGTGGTTCATCACCGGCGCTTCCCGAGGGCTCGGCGCGCTCTGGACCGAAGCGGTCCTCGACCACGGCGACCGGGTCGTCGCCACCTCCCGCGACCCGACTGTGCTCAAGCCACTGGTCGACCGCCACGGCGACCGGTTGCTGCTGCTCGACCTCGATGTCACCGACCGGGCCGCGGTCGACACCGCGGTCGCGACCGCCGAGGAGCGGTTCGGCGGTGTCGACGTCCTGGTCAACAACGCCGGGCACATGCTCACCGGCGCGGTCGAGGAGGTCAGCGCCGAACAGGCCGTGGCGCAGATGGACGTCAACTACTTCGGCGCGCTGTGGACCACCAGGGCCGTGCTGCCGGGGATGCGCGAGCGCCGTTCCGGCCGGATCCTCCAGGTTTCCTCGCTCGGCGGCCTCATCGCCTACCCGGCGCTGGGCGTCTACCAGGCCTCCAAGTGGGCGTTGGAGGCGATGAGCCAGTCACTGGCCGCCGAGGTCGAGGCGTACGGCGTCCACGTCACGCTGATCGAGCCGATCATGTTCCCCACCGACCTGGCCACGGCCTCCCCGCAGGTGCGGTCCGACCCGGCCTACGCCCACGCCCGCGCGGCCCTCTACGCCGGTGCGGGTGCGAGCGGGTTCACCCCCGGCGACCCGGCGGCGACCTCGGCGGCGCTGCTGGCGGTGGTCGACGCCCCGAACCCGCCGCTGCGGGTGCTGTTCGGCACGGGCGGCATCGACGCGCTGCGCACCGAGTTCGCCGGTCGCCTCGCCGGGCTGGAGGAGTGGGACCACGTCTCCCGCCTCGCCCAGGGCACTGCGGAAAGGTGAGGTGGTCGGTCAGCTGTTGGCGGTGTGGACGTCGTCGATGAGGAACTGCTCGTTGGCGAGTGCCGTGCTGCTGGCAGAGAACTGGTGGCCGGTCAGGGCGCTGGTCGCGCCGTCCGCCCTCGGGGCCGTGCCGATCACGGTGCCGTTCACGCTCACCGTGGCCTGCGTCGTCGTGGCGTGGACGGTGAAGGTCGACCAGACGCTCGTCGACGGGTTGAATGACTGGCCGGTCGTCAGCGGGGTCCAGGTGTTCGTGGCGGCGACGTAGTAGCGGATCACGCCGTCCGAGCCCGCGGCGAAGTGGAACGCCGACTTGCGGGCGCCGTTGACCGGGGTCGCCAGCACGGTGAACAACAGCGCCGATCCCGCGCCGGCACGCCACTTCCGCGGGTGGAAGCGGAACTCGAGGGTCTTCGTCGCGCTGGACGAGTCGGAGCGCCGGATGGCGGGCAGGTGGGCCGTGCTGTCGTCGTTGATCAGCAGGGCCCGGCTGCTGCCGCCGCCGTCGACGTCCTGGGTCACCCAGATGCCCTGGTGGCCAACACCGTTGTCGTCGACCGTGTAGTCCAGCGAGTAGCCGCGCGGGACCGTCCCGCCGATCGGGTCGTTCTCGAAGGAGTCGACGTCGTCGCTGTACAGCTCCAGCTCGTTGAGCACGCTGCACGGCGCCGCGACACCGGGCGGGCAGTAGGACGCCTGGCCGGTGAGCACCCGGACGTACTGCGCCTTCCGCGTGCCGGGGGAGTGGTACTTGAGGGCGTGACCGGTCTGGTCGGTCACGGAGTGCCAGTCCTGCCAGGCGTCGCCCGCGTTGAGCTTGGTCTGGATCGTCGCGCTCTGGGTGCCGCCGAGCGCCAGGCTCAGCCCGATCTTCGACAGGGTGTACGGCCGGTCCAAGGCGAGGTCGAGGGTGCCGGAGTCGCTCTGCTTGAGCGCGCTGGACCACGGCTCGGTGCTGCCGTCCACGGCCCCGCGCACGCCGGTCCTGGCGTGGCCGGGCACCGCGCCCAGGTCGCCGCTCAAGGTGGCCTTGCGGGCGAGGTCGATCTTGCCGGTGCCTGCGGTCAGGATGTCCGCGAGCACGTGCTTGATCTGGAACTCCTTGGTGCCACCGGACATCGGGGCGTTGTGCCAGGCGCACTTGTTGTAGTGCGCGCCCTGGTAGGTGATGGCGTGGCACGAGTCCGCCACCAGCACGGCGCGGTTCGCCTCCGTCCGCGCGAGGTCGGCGTTGCCGCTGGTGCCCTCGTTGAGGTTCTGCGGATCGGCCGTGGAGTGGTTGTCGTAGAACACCTTCTTCACGTTCCACGTGGTTCCGGTGCCGTCGTAGGACAGCGCGACGTGGTTGTCCGGCCGACCGGCCACCAGCGCGAGGATGCCGTTGGGCAGCAGTTCCAGCCGCGGGTTGATCCGGCCGAACGGGCGGTTGCCCGCCGAGTCCGGCGCGAACTCGGGGATGGGCGCGGCGGCGGCCGTCCAGGTCGCGCCCAACGTGGTGGAGCGGCGTTTCCACAGGTTGTCGTAGTCCGACGAGCGGCTGACGGAGATCAGCGCGCCGTCGGACGCCACCGCGATGGTCGTCTCGCTGAACTTGCGGGTGGCGTTGCCCAGCACGATCGGGCTGCGCAGCGTCCACGACAGGCCCGCGTCGGCGCTCTCCATCAGCAGGGCGCTCGGGCCGTAGGTCGCCAGGTTGGTGTACCCGGACATGAGCAGCGGGCCGTTGGGCACCTGGACCACCGCGTTGGGGAAGAAGTTCGCGCTGGTGGCGGCGAAGGTCTGCGGCGCGACGTTCACCGTCGCCGTGACCGTGGACCCGAACGACGTGCCGTCCGTGGTGGAGTAGCGCATCACCATGCGGCGCTGCTGCAGGCTGTCCGAGGTCTGCCCGACGAACTCCGGGGCCACCACCCGACCGTCGGCCAGTCGCGCGCTCACCTCGACGCCGTCCTGCGAGGACGGGGCGAACGTGGAGCCGCCGTCGGACGAGACCAGCGCGCCAAGGGGCGAGTACCCGTCGGCGTCGTAGTGGTCGATGTACCCGGCGCGCACCGGGCGCGTGGGGGAGTCGGCCGTGCCGGAGTCGAACGCGTCGGCGACGGCGTACCAGGTGGGCGGATCACCGGCGGGGTTGTACGTCGTGGCTTCCCCGGACAGGAAGAGGCCGGGGGAGTTCGGTGCCGCGCCCGCGATCTCGGACTTGGTCGCCGCCTCGGCGACCGGGTTCGGCGCGGCGGCGGTCGCGGCGATCAGCGCGCTCACGATGGCCGCTGCCAGCAGCGGGCGGTTGCTCATGGCGTTTCCCGTTCCTGTTCCGCGAAGTCGAGCGCCAGGTGGGACGTCCGCCCACCGGCAAGACCGGAAAACGGTATCCACCCGACCGTTCGCGGCACAACGACATCGCCGACAGGGGTTCGGGCACTTCGGTCGCGACGTGTTCCGGGCTCATATTTTCGCGGCCCGCTGTCGAGCGGTGAACGGTATGCGGGCGACCGGGTGAATTGATTGCGGACTGAACGGCGATCCTGGTAATCATTCACGAGTCCTGCTCGTCCCCTACTGGAAGGACCTCTCATGTCCTTGGTAGCGCGAGGGAAACTCGCCGCCGTCCTGCTCGCCGCGGCCTTGTCGACGATCGCCGCGCCCGCGATGGCCGCGCCCAGCTCCCCGATCACCGCTCAAGGTGGCAGCGGAACGGTCGGCGACCCGTGGGTCCCGATGCGGGAAGCCCACACGACGTGCGACTCGACCACGCTGTTCGGCAACTACTCCGGTGGCGTGCACCGCGATCCGATCGTCGTGCTGCCGCGCGGCACGTGGATCGGCGTCCGGTACGTCACCGGCGACGGCCGGTCCGCGGACGTCCTGTGGCACAACCACAGCCAGTGGGGCTTCCTGCTCCGCAGCTGCTTCGCCTTCGACTGACGACCAGAGGAGTCCCCGTGAAGCTGGCCGCTCTGGGCACGGCACTGGCGCTGACCGCCGTGCTCGCCCCGTCCGCCTCCGCCGATCCGTCCACGCAGGCCGTTCGCCAGGTCTGCGCCCAGGACCTGTACGTCCGCGCCACCGCCGCGGGCGTCGTGATCGGCACCCTGTACTTCCACGAGAACTTCGACGTGTCCCGGTACTCGCCCAGCCGTGACTGGGTTTTCGGTCACGCCTACGGCAACGTCCACCAGGACGGTTGGGTGCAGAACGGCTGGTTCTGCTGAGTCCACGGGTGCGGGCGCTCCACGTGGAG
>NZ_JBHYHC010000250.1:0-6554 GCF_042738955.1 Umezawaea sp. NPDC059074 | reverse complement strand
AGGGCTTTGGGGCACTGCCTTTTGGCCCGATCAAGGTCAAAATGAGGGGTCCCCAAGTCAAATCGGCCACACCACGACGCAAATCGCCCGGTGACCCCGCTGGAAGCAGCAGCCACCCCGGTGACCACGCTGTAACCAGCAGCCACCGGGCGACCCACGCTGGAACCGGCAGACGGGAAACCCACCGCTGGAACCGGCGGCCGGGCGACCCATGCCGAAAAAGCACGCCCCCGCAAGGGTCCCCGATCGAGCAGAACCCCCCGATACACAAGGTACAAGGCACCACCGACAAAACCTGCGGCCCCAAAAACATCACCCAGGATCGAGCACCCGCGTCAGAAACCTCCGAGTCCTCTCCTCCACCGGATCCCCGATCACCTGCGCACTCGTCCCCTTCTCCACGATCACCCCACCGTCCAGGAACAACACCTGATCCGCCACCTGCGAAGCGAACCGGATCTCGTGGGTGACGATCACCGTCGTCCACCCCTCCGAGGCCAGGTCCTTGATCACCGCCAGCACCTCCCCCACCAACTCGGGGTCCAACGCCGACGTCGGCTCGTCGAACAACACCACCCGAGGCTTCAACGCCAACGCCCGCGCGATCCCCACCCGCTGCTGCTGCCCTCCGGACAGCTGGAACGGGTAGGCGTCGGCCCGATCCCCCAACCCCACCTGCTCCAACAACGCCGCCGCGGCCTCGACGGCTTCCTCACGAGGCCGCTTCTGCGCGACGACCGGCCCCTCGATCACGTTCTCCAGGACCGTCATGTGCGGGAACAGGTTGTGGGCCTGGAACACCATCCCGCTCTGCGCCCGCAGCCGCGCACTCTCCCGCCGCCCGGCCTTCCCCGAAGGCAGCCGCGCGAAGTCGATCTCGACGTCGTCGATCCCCACGACGCCGCTCTCGGGCGTCTCCAGCACGTTGAGCGACCGCAGCACGGTCGTCTTGCCCGAACCGGACGGTCCCAGCAGGACGGTGGACGTGCCCTTCGCCGCCTCGAAGTCGATGCCGCGCAGCACCTTCCGGTCGCCGAAGGACTTCTCCAGGCCGCGGACCCGGATGCGGGCTTGCTCGGTGTTCTGCTCAGTCATGTGGCCACATACCTGTCGAGTCGGGTCTCCAGTCGTTTCTGCGCGGCGGAGAGGCCGACGCAGATCACCCAGTAGTACAGCCCGGCGAAGGCGTACAGGGCGAGGAACTCGTTGCTCTCGGCGGCGGCGAGCTGCGATTCGCGGAACAGCTCCGTGAGCAGCACGACCGAGCCCAGCGAGGTGTCCTTCAACAGCGAGAGCAGGGTGTTGGACAGCGGCGGGACGGCGGTCCTCGCGGCCTGCGGCAGGACGATCCGGCGCAGCGTGTGCGAGTAGTCGAGCCCGATCGTCGCCGCGGCCTCGAACTGGCCCTTCGGCACCGCCAGGATCGCCGACCGGACGACCTCAGCGGCGTAGCCCGCCACGTTGAGGCTGAACGCGATCACGGCCGCGGTGAACGGCGGGAACTTCAGCCCGATCTGCGGCAGCCCGTAGAACACGATGAACAGCTGGAGCAGCAGCGGTGTGCCGCGGATGATCGAGATGAACGCCCGCGCCACGCCCGAGAGGGCCTTGGACGACGAGATGCGCGCGAGGGCGACGAGCAGGGCCAGCACGAGCCCGATCGCGAAGCTCAACGCCGTCAACGGGATCGTCACCTTCACCAGGCCGACGAACATCGGCCACGCGGTGGTGCGCAGGACGTCCCAGGTGCTGCGGTGGCCGCGCCCCTCGGACAGGTCCGCGCTGCCGCCGTCGGGCACGGACACGTCGGCCTTGAAGTACTTCCGCGAGATCCCGGCGAGGGTCCCGTCGGCCTTGAGCGCGGTGATGGCCTGGTTCGCCTGGTCGATCAGGGCGTTGTCGTCCTTGCGGAAGGCGAGGACCTGCTCGCTGCCCTCCTCCCCCGCGTTCGCGGCGATCTCGACGTCCTTCGAGCCGGTGCTGGCCAGGTAGTCGAGGACGGCGATGTTGTCGTTCACGATCGCGTCGACCCGGCCCTGCGCGAGCAGCGCCGCCGCCTGCGCGAACCCCTCGACGGCCTCCACGTTCGCCCCGGCGTCGCGCGCGACCTTCGCCCAGTTGCTCGTGCTCGACTGCGCGGTGGTCTTGCCCTTGAGGTCGGCCAACGACTTCACGCTGTCGTCGCCCACCCGCCGGACCACGACGCCGCGCGAGTAGGTGTAGGTGTCGGACAGGCCGTACTTCGCCTGCCGCTCGTCGTTGCGGGACACCTGGTTGGCGATGACGTCGATCCGCCGGGCGTCCAACGCCGGAAAGATCGCGTCCCACTGGGTCTCGACGAACTCGAGCTTCCACCCTGCCTTGGCCGCGATGGCCTTGACCACCTCGATGTCGTACCCGGTGAGTTGCTGCGTCCCCGGATCGTGGAACGAGAACGGCGGGTACGTCCCCTCGGTGCCGACCCGGACCACGGGCTGGCCCGAGTCCTGCGCGGGCGCGGCGCTCGCCTGCGACGGCGACGCGATCACCACCAGCAGGAACAGCACCACGCCCCTGAGCACATGTCGCATCAGCGACTTCCTCTCCCTCCGCGGCTCCCGGAGTCCGGTGCCGTGGACGGGACAGTAGTTCGATCGGGCGAACGCGGCTCGATGATCCACATCGCGGGACGGTCGCCGGGGATTTGCTTTCCCGCGGCTCGACTGATCCGGAGGCGGGCGCGAGTCCACGACGAAGTTGCGAGGAACCCTCGAATCGCGAGTCGATTAATTCGTTTCCGCTGGGCAATTCACCGGTTTGCCGGTCGTGTCATTTCTCGCGTGCACGCCGTGGAGCGGGACATACCACCCCGACCACCCACCGGACGGGGACGATCACTGCTCCGATCAGGTGTTCTCGGCGCGATGACCTGGCTATTCGCCTCGGATTGGCATTCGAGTGACGCCGTCTGTGCCCCGAACGTGTAATTGCACGGCCGTTGAGCCTTGCTATGTTCGTTCAGGCATCGACGACCTCAGGAATTCCCCGCCGGTGATTGGTGGTTCACTCCCTTGACCGCGATCGAATCCTCTCCCGATATCGCGCCGCCCCCGTCGAGCCTGGGGCGGGCGGCAGCCCGGAACCTGGCCACCACGACCAAGTCCGTCCCGCAGATGCAGGCCATCTCGTCCCGCTGGCTGCTGAGGCTGCTCGAGTGGAAGCAGGTCGAGGGCGGCGTCTACCGGGTGAACCGGCGGCTCAGCCACGCGGTCGGCGACGGGCGGGTGGCGTTCGAGAAGACCGGGGCCGTGGTGCGGGTGATCCCCGCGGAACTGGCGGAGCTGCCGCCGTTGCGCGGCTACGACGACGGCGAGGTGCTGTCGGAGCTGGCGCGGCGATGTGTGCAGCGGGAGTTCGGGCCGGGCGAGGTGCTCGTCGAGTTCGGGCACCCGGTCGACCAGGTGGTGCTGATCGCGCACGGCAAGGTCGCCAAGTCCGGGATCGGCGCGTACGGCGACACGACGGCGTTGGGCGTGGTGAAGGACGGCGACCACTTCGGGGCGCAGGCCCTGCGCTCCAATGACGGGATCTCGGAGTTCACCGCGACGGCGATCACCGCCGGGACCG
The DNA here is from genome assembly GCF_042738955.1 of Umezawaea sp. NPDC059074. Lineage (NCBI taxonomy): Bacteria > Bacillati > Actinomycetota > Actinomycetes > Pseudonocardiales > Pseudonocardiaceae > Umezawaea > Umezawaea sp. NPDC059074. Next base: position 2,948 of record NZ_JBHYHC010000250.1, on the reverse strand, counting down.
TGTTGACGTTGTCCCGGCGGGACTTCGAGGAGGTGCTGGGGTACTCCGAGTCGCTGCGCGCGCAGCTCGACCGGACGGCCGAGGTCGGCGGCGCGGCGAACGCCGTGGGCGAGGCCGAGATCGACATCGCATCCGGGCACGCCGGGGAACCGTCGCTGCCGACCACGTTCGTGGACTACGAGGGTTCGCCGCGCGAGTACGAGCTGAGCGTGGCGCAGACCGTGCTGCGGGTGCACACGCGGGTCGCGGACCTCTACAACCAGCCGATGGACCAGGTCGAGCAGCAGTTGAGGCTGACCGTCGAGGCGCTGCGCGAGCGCCAGGAGTTCGAGATGGTCAACAGCCCGGACTTCGGCCTGCTGCACAACGTCGACTTCGCCCAGCGCGTCCCGACCCGGACCGGGCCGCCGACCCCGGACGACCTCGACGAGCTGCTGTCGCTGGTGCCCGAGAACCCCGGCTTCTTCCTGGCTCACCCGCGCACGATCGCGGCGTTCTACCGCGAGTGCAACCGGCTGGGCGTCTACCCGAACGACACCGGGCCCGACGGCCACGACCGGATCGCGTGGCGCGGGGTGCCGATCTACCCGTGCGGCAAGATCCCGGTCAGCCCCACCCGCACCAGCTCCGTGCTGCTGATGCGCACCGGCGAGGAGAACCGCGGCGTGATCGGGCTGCGGCCCGCCGAGTTGCCGGACGAGCACGAACCCGGCCTCAACGTCCGGTTCACCGGCGTCTCCGACCGGGCGATCGCGTCCTACCTGGTCAGCACCTACTACTCCGCGGCCGTCCTGGTGCCGGACGCGGTGGCCCTGCTGGAAGGCGCGGAAGTCAGCCGCGACAGCTAATTCCGGCCGCGACAGCCAGTCCCCCTAGGAAAGGAACCACTCCTGTGACCTCTGTTCGCACCGCTCCCGCCGAGGTTCTGCGCACCGCCTACCAGAAGTCCGTGGCGTCCTACTGGAACGCCGAGCAGGACCCGGTCAACCTGCGGCTGGGCGACGTCGACGGGCTGTACCACCACCACTACGGGATCGGCGAGGTCGACCTGTCCGTCCTGGAAGGACCGGAGGACACCCGCGAGGCGCGGATCATCGCGGAGATGCACCGGCTGGAGACGGCGCAGGCCGACGTGCTGCTCGACCACCTCGGGGACGTCAAGCCGACGGACCGGCTGCTGGACGCCGGGTGCGGGCGCGGCGGCTCGAGCATCATGGCGAACCAGCGGTTCGGCTGCTCGGTCGACGGGGTGTCGATCTCGCAGAAGCAGGTCGACTTCGCCAACCACCAGGCCGCGGTGCGCGGAGTGGACGACAAGGTGCGCTACCACTTCCGGAACATGCTGGACACCGGCTTCGAGACCGGGTCGCGGCGCGCGATCTGGAACAACGAGTCGACGATGTACGTGGACCTGCACGAACTGTTCGCGGAACACGCGCGGCAACTGGAGTTCGGCGGCCGGTACGTGACGATCACCGGGTGCTACAACGACGTGACCGGCGGCCGCTCGAAGGCCGTGGCGCAGATCGACCAGCACTACACGTGCAACATCCACCCGCGCAGCGCGTACTTCAAGGCGATGACGGCCAACGGGCTGGTGCCGATCTCGGTGGTCGACCTGACGGCGTTGACGATCCCGTACTGGGAGCTGCGGGCGAAGTCGTCGGTGGCGACGGGGATCGAGGAGCCGTTCCTGACGGCGTACCGCGAGGGCAGCTTCCACTACCTGCTGATCGCCGCTGATCGGATCTGACGGCGGTGCGGCAGATGATGTCGACGTTCACCGGGTTGGGGACGTCGGCTGGGCGGTTGGCGGGGCTCGGTTCTTCGGGGGCCCCGCCGGTGGTCGAGGACCCTGGGTACGTCTATCGGGAGTGGGGGGACGGGAGTGCGTCGCCGTTGTACTGCCCGGTGGCTGAGCGGGTGGATGACGCCTTGGGGGAGGTGGTGGATGGGCGGTTGATGTCTTGGGCTCAGGAGTGCGGGTTTTCCGAGTCCGAGGCTGAGCAGTTGGGGAAGGCCGGGTTCGGGCGGTTGGTGGTGTTGGCCCATCCGGATTGTGGTGATGTGGAACGGTTGTTGATCTCGGCTCGGTTGAACGCCGCTTGGTGGGCGGCGGATGATTTGTACGCTGACGATACGGCGTTGGGGGCGGTGCCGGAGGAGTTGCCTGGGCGGCTGGCGTTGGCGATGGCGGCTATGGATCCGTTGCCTCGGGTTGGGGAGTTCAGTTCTTCGTTGGACGCCGCTTTGTCGTCGGATCGGGTGTTGGTTGCTCTGCGGTCGGGGATGGAGCACCTGGAGAAGTGGGGTACGCCGCCGCAGGTGCAGCGGGTTTGTTATTCGACGTTTGCGATGTTTGTCAGCTGGAGTGCTTATGCGGCTTGGAGGCATTCGGGGAAGAGGCCGCCTGCTTGGGAGTACCTTGCGGCTCGGCAGCATGACAGTTTTTACACGTCTATGACGTTGGTGGATGTGTTGGGAGGGTATGAGGTCGATTCGAACGTATATTTTGATCCGCGGGTGCGGCGGGCGGCTGTTCAGGCTGGGACCGCTGCGGTGTTGGTGAACGATCTGTTCTCGGTGACCAAGGATCTTGCTGATGAGGATCCGCCTTGCAACATGGTGTTGCAGGTTGCCGCTGATCGGGGGTGTTCGGTGGAGGAGGCGGTGGAGGTGACCGTCTCGTTGCACAACTCGTTGGTTCGGGATTTTCAGGAGGGGTGTCGGGAGGTTGCCGCGGTGCCGTTGCCGCAGTTGCAGCGGTTCATGCGAGGACTGAAGGCTTGGATGGGGGGTGGGTTCGAGTGGCACTCCACTAGTCCTCGGTATCGGTGAGTGTTGTGCTGCTGAGGGGAACCCCCGGTTGCGCCAATTATCCCACCCTCTTTCGTCTTGTCAAGGCTGGAAAGACGCCTTGACAAGACGAAAGAGGGTGGGGGCGCAAA
>NZ_JBHYHC010000249.1:0-6621 GCF_042738955.1 Umezawaea sp. NPDC059074 | reverse complement strand
CCCCCACCCTCTTTCGTCTTGTCAAGGCGTCTTTCCAGCCTTGACAAGACGAAAGAGGGTGGGATAATTGGCGCAACCGGGGGTTCAGCCCCTAACCCCAAAGATCCCGGTAAACGTCAACCGGTAAACCACAGACGACCCACGAACAGCCACCCCGACAATCTCCACCAACCCCAACGACGGCCGACTACGGGACACCCGAGCCCCCACCACCGTCAACTCGCACCGCAACACATCCCCCGCGAACACCGGCGCCAACCACGACAACTCCCGCCCCCCAGGCGACCCTTGAGAAGTCGAATCCGCCAGCACGTGATCCACGTACTGCCGCATCCACAACGCCGCCGTGAACCACCCAGATGCCGCCAACCCTCCCAAAACCGACGCTTTCCCAGCCTCCTCGTCCAGATGAAACGGCTGCGGGTCGAACTGCTCGGCGAAGGAAAGCATCGACTCGCGGTCGACGGTGACCTCGCCGAGCGGGATGATCCGTCCTGGCGTCAGGTCTTCGAAGGCGATGGTGGTCATGGGCAGATACAACCACTGGGAACCGGCTGCCACGCCTGGGCGTCCAACGCGCGTGAACCGGAGGTGGCCGTGACGTCAGATCACCGGGCCCAGGTCGAGGAGCTGCTGGCCGACTACCGGCGCAGCCGTGACCAGTTGGCGTCCGTGCAGCGCGATCTCGCGGGCATCTCCGCGACGGTGACCAGTCCGGACGGTCTGGTGACCGCGACCGTCAACCGCAGTGGCGCGTTGACCGGGCTCCAGTTCGCCGACAACGCCTACCGCGCTTACCGCCCGGCCCAGTTGGCCGAGGTCGTCCTCCGCACCACCGAGGCGGCCGCCGCGAAGGCGGCCGAGGACACCTACCGCACGCTGGCGCCGGTGCTGCCCGCGGACACCGATCCGGCGGCCTTGGTGCACGGCACCGCGGACCTCACGCCGGACGAGATCGCTCCGCCGCCCCGGCGTCCGCCGCCGGAGGACGACGACTTCGCGTTGCGGGACAGCTGGATGGACGACCTGGGGAGGACGCGATGACGGGTTTCGACGCCGAGCTGACCAAGCTGAACGACGGCGCGGGGGAGTTCACCGGCTATTCCGAGCGCGCGGGCAAGATCGTCGCGGACCTCTCGGGGGTCCTCGACTCGGTCGGGCTCTGCTGGGGGTCCGACGAGATCGGCCAGAGCTTCGCCCGCGGCCACGTGGCGAAGGCCGACGAGTCGCTCACCAAGCTGGACGGGCTCCCGGCCCGGTTCGGCGGCGTCGGCGAGCGGTTCGCCGCGACCGCGAAGACGTACGGCCAGGTCGACGACGGCGCCGCGGGTTCGCTGCGCGACGTCCACAGCTGAGGGGCGCGACATGGGCATCCAACTTCCTCCGGAACTCGTCGAGGTCGCCGCGAAGGCGGGCGTGAAGTGGCCGGAGGCCGACGAGGACAAGATGCGCACGGCCGCCGCCGCGTGGCGCGACGCGGGCAACCGGATCACCGGCCTCGCGGGCGACTCCGACGGCTCGGCCACCAAGGCCTTGTCGGGCATCACCGGCGACACCGGTGACGCGGCCCGCAGGCACTGGAACGGTGTCGTGGCCCCGGAAGGCGAGCTGAACACCTCCGCCAAGGGCTGCCACGCCGCCGCCGACCGGCTGGAGCACGGGGCCGACCAGATCGGCGCGGCCAAGGTCGAACTGGTCCGCGAACTGGTCAACCTGGCCAAGAACACCGACGCAGCCAACTCAGCCGCCGCAGCCGGCCACCCGACAGCGCTGCTCGGCCTGGACACCGCGCTCGCGGGCACCACCGCGAACGTCACCAACCTGACGTCCACCCTCGCCTCCTCAGTCCGACTGGACAGCGGCGTCGACGTGGGCACGACCGCACCACCGGTCAACGCGAACCCCGGCTCCCATCACGGCGGCGGGTTGCTCGACACCGTTGGTGCCGTCACCGCACCCGTGACCGCCGCCGTGGTTCCCGCCGTGACAGGAGCGGTGCCCGCCGTGGTTCCCGCTGTGACGGGAGCGGTGCCCGCCGTGACCGGAGCACTGCCCGTCGCACCCTTGGTCGACACCGTGACCCAGGGCGTCGTGCCCGCCGTCACCGCCCCGGTAGCCCACGCCGCCCCGGTCCTCGCACCGGCAGTCGAGGCCGTGCCCACCGCCATCCAGACGGTCACCGCGCCCCTCGCCACCGGAGAACTCCCACCCGCCGTACAGGTGCAGCCGCCGGTCGTGGCAACGCCACCGCTGACCGTCCCCCCGATCACGCTGCCGCAGGTAGACGTCCCACCGGTCCAACACGCGGTAGAACTGCCCCCGGTCGCTCAACCACTGGTCAGCACCACGGACGGCACGGTCGCCCAATCCGCGGCCACCCTGCTGCCCCCGCCGATCGCCCCCGCGGAGTCCTTCACGCAGTCACCGGTCCAGCAGACCCCGACCGCTCCCGCACCGACCACCCAAGCCCCGACGCAGGCCCCGACCTTCGGCCCGTCGGCTCCGGCAGCCCCAACCGCCCCCGCAACCCCAGCCGCTCCGGCGGCAGGCGGCGCGGTCGTGGGCGCGGTGCAACGCACGGACCAGTCCCCGCTCCAACGCCTTGGCGACCAGAGCGGCACCACCGCCAGGGGAACTGACCAGCCAGGCCAACGCGGCACGGACCAACCCGGCCAGCGCAGCACCGACCAGTCCGCCACCCAACAGCGCACCGAGCAGAAGTCGACACCCCAGTCGTCGCAACAGCCCGCGACGTCCTCACCCTCCTCCACCCCCACGGGCAAGGACGCCAAGAAGCCGGACGACACCCCGGCCTCCGACCTGTTCGGCTTCTTCTACTTCCGAGCGTTCCCCCGAGGCTCGAACCCACCCCCCAGCACCCGCCCGGTCCAGCAGGTAGCTCCGTCGGCCACCGAGGCGGACCCCGGCACCGGCCTCCGCTTCCCACCCCAGGACCACCCGCACGCCGACCTGGTCGCCCCCACGGCCTCACACCCGTCCCCACCCAGCCACGGCCTAGGCCCAGATCACCCGATCGTGCGAAACCTGTCCGACGGCTACGACCCCCAAGCGGGCTTGCACGAGCGCGAGTGGGACGCCCGCTTCCTCCGCGACGCGGGAATCGTCTGGCCCCCCTCGGGCACGTTCCCCGAGGGCGGCTACGAGTCCGGCAGGCCCGACGTGCTCCCGGCGGGCGTCGAACTAGACCGGTTCGGCACCCCCGAGGGCCGGGTGCTGTCCGAGCGCGGCACCCCGTTCGCCGCCCGCTCCCTCCCGCCGTCCGACCTGGCCGCCGGCTACCACCGGTACGTCGTCAGCCGCCCGATCCCGGTGTGGCGGACCATCTCCGTCGGCTGGTTCGGCCAGCCCGGCGGCGCGACCCGCTACCGCACCACCTACCCCGTCGCCGACCTCGTCGCGCTGGGCTACCTGATGGAGCTGTCATGAACACCGAGTCGCTCGCGGGCTGGCTGCGTTCCGTCGGCGTGCCGGACGAGGTCGTGTCGCTGGGCGAAGAGGCCGACGACCGCTGGTGCCTGGTCCGCGAGGGCGACGGGTGGGAGGTGTTCTGGCGCGAGCAGGGCAACCGGTACGACTGGGCCCGGTTCACCAGCGAGGACGTGGCCTGCCACTACCTGTTCGGCAGGCTCGCGTGGGCCCAGGTCGCCCGTGGCGCCGTGGGAGTGCTCAGCCCGCAAGCACCCTGAGCACGTCGTCGTGCAGGAGGCCGTTCGTGGAGAGCGCGCTGCCCTGGTCGTAGCGCTCGACGCCCTTGAGGTCGCTGAACCGTCCGCCCGCCTCGGTGACGAGGACCTGGGCGGCGGCGACGTCCCAGGGGTTCACGATGGCCTCGGCGGCGACGTCCATCGCGCCCTCGGCGACCAGGCAGTGCGACCAGAAGTCGCCGAACGCCCGGTTCTCCCAGGTCGCGTCCATGAGCGCCAGGTAGGCGGCCTGCGAGTGGTACTTCTCCCACGAGCCGAAGTGCGTCGTGGTCAGGTACGCGTCCTCCAGCGCCGCCACGCGCGACACGGACAGGCGGCGCGTGCCGAACGGGTCGGACGAGTACGCGCCCGTCCCTGACGCCGCCCACCAGCGGCGACCCAGCGCGGGCGCGCTGATCATGCCCACGACGGGCGTGCCGTCCACCACCAGCGCGATCAGCGTCGCCCACGCCGGAACGCCTCGCAGGAAGTTCTTCGTGCCGTCGATCGGGTCGAGCACCCACGTGCGCCCGGACCCCACCTCACCACCGCGTTCCTCGCCCGCGACCGCGTCGTCCGGCCGGTGCTCGGCCAGCAGCGCGCGCACGGCGTCCTCGACGGCCGTGTCGGCGTCGGTGACCGGTGTGCGGTCGGGTTTCCGGTCCACGACGAGGTCCAGCGCGCGGAATCGGGACGTCGTGATCAGGTCGGACGCGTCCGCCAGCAGGCGGGCAAGATCGAGATCACTCTCGTAGCTCTCCACACGGCGCATCGTGCCAGGCCTAGGGTGTGAATCGTGAGCGTGGTCTTGTTGGCCGAGGATGACCCGGCAATCGCCGATCCACTGTCGCGTGCCCTCCAGCGCGAGGGGTACGCCGTGCACGTCGTGAGCGACGGCCCCAGCGCGTTGGAGGTCGCCGTGGCGGGCGGCATCGACCTGCTGGTGCTCGACCTGGGGTTGCCGGGGATGGACGGCCTGGAGGTGTGCCGAAGACTCCGCTCCGGCGGCCGAGGCGTGCCCGTCCTGATGCTGACGGCCAGGTCCGACGAGGTCGACTTCGTCGTGGGCTTGGACGCCGGCGCGGACGACTACGTCGCCAAGCCGTTCCGCCTGGCCGAGCTGATGGCCCGCATCCGCGCCCTGCTGCGCCGCCGCGCCCCGGGCACGTTGGAGGTCAACGGCGTCCGAATGGACCTCGCCGCCCGCCGCGTGACCGTGGACGGCCGGGAGGTGCAGCTGGCGAACAAGGAGTTCGAGCTGCTCCGCGTCCTGATGCAGCGCTCCGGCCAGGTCGTGAACCGCGACGAGATCCTGTCCGAGGTCTGGAACGACCCCGAACTCAAGGGCAGCAAGACCCTCGACATGCACATGTCGTGGCTGCGCAGGAAGCTCGGCGACGGCACGATGAAGTCGGTCGAGAAGCGCATCGCGACGGTGCGCGGCGTCGGCTTCCGCTTCAACGCCGACTAATGCGCACCCGGATCATGCGGGCGATCATGCTCGCGGTAGCGGTCACCGGCTTCGTCCTGGGCATCCCACTCGGCTGGACAGCGCTCCAACTGGTCGACGACGGCGCCCACTCCGACCTGGCGGCGAGCGCCAGACGCATCGCCGCGGCCTTGGACGACCAGATCGCCGACGGCGCGACGATCTCCCTCGACACCGTCCAGGTGGCCATCCCGCAGGGAGCCCACCTGGAGGTCCGTTCCAGCGGCACCACCCAGGAATCCGGCCCGACCCTGGGCGCGGACGTCCTCTCGGAGGAGGTCCCGATCGCCCAGGGCGGCATCGTCCGCCTGGAAATGCCCTCCGGCCCCATGCGCACCCAACAGGCACAGGTAGCCGTGTCGGTCGTGCTCCTGCTGGTCCTGTCGGTAGCCACAGGAACGGTCGTAGCCACCGTCACCGCCCGCAAACTTTCCCAACCACTGGGCCACGTAGCCGCCCGCGCCGCCCGCCTCGGCGCAGGCGACTTCCGCAACGACGACCGCCGCCACGGCGTAGCCGAACTGGACCTGGTCTCGGAAGCCCTGGACACCTCCGCCGGCGCACTGGCCCTGCTCGTGCAGCGAGAACGCGAACTGGTCGGCGACGTGTCACACCAGCTGAGAAGCCGCCTGACCGCGTTGCAACTCCGCTTGGAGGCCTTGGCCGACCACGAGGAACCAGAAACAGCCGCCGAAGCCGGCGCGGCGCTGGAACAGGCCGAACGCTTGGCCGAGGTCCTCGACGAACTGCTAGCGGCGGCCAGGGCAGCCCGCTCGGTAGACGCCGAGCCACTCGACCTGCGAGCCGAGTTGAGCGCCATCGCGGAGGAGTGGCGCGAGCCGCTGCGCGGCGAGGGCAGGGCGCTGAAGGTACGGGTCCCCGAAGGAATGCTGGCCCGCGCCACCCCTGGGCGGCTGCGGGAGGCCATCGGGGTGTTGCTGGACAACGCTTTGCGGCACGGGGAGGGACAGGTGGTGCTGTCCGCCCGGAGCGACGAGGCGGCCATCGTGGTCGAGGTCAGCGATGGGGGTGCCGGGGTGCCGGACGAGCTGGCCGGACACATCTTCGAGCGCGGGGTTTCGGGCGGGGGGTCGACCGGGGTGGGGCTGTCGTTGGCTCGTGCTTTGGTGGACGCGGATGGGGGCCGGCTGGAGTTGTCCACGGCTCGGCCTGCGACGTTTTCGGTGTTCTTGCCTGTGCCTAAGGCTCAGGACGTGGTCGGGGTTCCCTGGCGGACGGATTCGACGCCTCGGTAGTGGGTCTCCCGCTGCCTTCGGCTTCCGGCTCGCTCACTTGGCGGCTCCGGCTTCCAGCCTGGCTGGTTTGGTGGCCTCGGCTTCCAGCCTGGCCGGTCGGCGGCTTCGATTTCCAGCCCGCTGTGTCCGATTTGATTTGGGGCCCCTAGATTTGCCCCTTGATCGGGCCAAA
>NZ_JBHYHC010000248.1:0-6835 GCF_042738955.1 Umezawaea sp. NPDC059074 | reverse complement strand
GACAAAAAGGATGCGAAGGCGCTTCGGATCGGGGTGGGGAGGGGGGTCTGGGAGTCGCCTGGGTTGGGTGCTTTTGTTTGGTGGGCGGAAAGCGAAAAGGCCGAAAGCGAAAGGCCCCCAGGCTTGTGCCAGGGGGCCTTTCGCTTCTTGTCTAGCTGTTTGCTTAGTACGAGCGGGCGGGGCGGGGGCGGCCGCTGCTGGCGCCTGCGCCTGCGCTGGCTGTTGCGCCGCCTCGGTAGCCGCCCTCGCTGCGGCCGCTGCTGGAGCCGCGGTCGCTGCGGCCACGGCTGCCGCCGCGGAACTCGGAGGTGCGGCCGCCGCCGGAGCCGAAGGGGCCTCCGCGTCGGGGGCCGCCGCGGCGGTTGCCGCGCTCGGGGATGACGGGCTCGATGACCGGTTCGCCGCTGGGGACGCGGGCGCCCGTGATGCGGATCAGGTCCTCGTTGCCGGGGGACACCTTGGTGCTCTCCGGGCGGATGCCCGCGCGGGCGGTGAGGCCCTGGACGGCACGGCGCTGGTCGTGGGTGACCATCGTGACGACCACGCCGGACTGGCCTGCGCGGGCCGTGCGGCCGGCGCGGTGCAGGTAGTCCTTGGAGTCGGCAGGCGGGTCTACGTGGACGACGAGGCTGACGTCGTCCACGTGGATGCCGCGGGCGGCCACGTCGGTCGCGATGAGGACCGGGGTGGTGCCGTCGCGGAACTCGCCGAGGACCCTGGTGCGGGCGCTCTGGGCCTTGCCGCCGTGCAGGGCGCCCGCGTGGACGCCGACCGAACGGAGCTTCTTGGCCAGGCGGTCCACGTGGTGCTTGGTGCGCACGAACATGATCGTGCGGCCCTCGCGGGCGGCCACCTCGGTGATGACGTTCTGCTTGTCATCGGCCGACACGAGCAGCAGGTGGTGCTCCATGGTGGTGACGCTGCCGGTGGGCGGCGCGACCGAGTGGGTCACCGGGTTGTGCAGGTACTGGCGGACCAGCTTGTCCACGTCGCCGTCGAGCGTCGCGGAGAACAGCATCCGCTGGCCGTCCTGCGGGGTGAGGTCGAGGATGGCGCGGACCTGGGGCATGAAGCCCATGTCGGCCATCTGGTCGGCCTCGTCCAACGCGGTGAAGCGCACGTCGGACAGGTCGCAGGTGCCCTGGCGGACGTGGTCCGACAAGCGGCCCGGCGTCGCGATCAGGAGGTCGACACCACGGCGCAGCGCGTCGATCTGACGCGGGAACGACGTGCCGCCGACGACGGTGCGCGCGGACAGGCCGAGCGACCGGGCGAACGGGGTGAGGGCTTCCTCGACCTGCATCGCGAGCTCACGGGTGGGCACCAGGATCAGTGCGCGCGGCATGAGCGGCTTGGCCCGCTGGCCCGCGAGGCGGGACAGCAGCGCCAGACCGAACGCCAGCGTCTTGCCGGAGCCCGTCTGGCCGCGGCCGAGCACGTCCCGGCCCGCGAGGGCGTCGGGGAGCGTGGCGGCCTGGATCGGGAAGGGGGCTTCGATGCCCGCGGCGGTCAGCGCGCGGAGCAGCTCGTCGGCGAGACCGAGCTCGGCGAACGTCGGCAGCGGGCCTTCCGGCACGGTGCTCTCGACGTGTTCGGCGACAGTGGAAGGACCGGCCTCAGCGAACTGGGAGCGGCCATTGCCCTGGCCAGAGCGACGCGGCCGCGGCTTGCGGAACGACGGACGCTCGGAACGGCCCTGGGACGTGGGTGGCAAAACAAACCTCCGGGACATGGCACGTCTCGGGGATGCTCCGCAGTTGTGCAGCGGGTCGCGGCGCCGATCGCAAGGACGAGCCCGACGCGTGTTGTCGCGCCGATGGTTGTTAGGAGCACCGATGACCGACCCGAGGTGGTCTCGCGAGCACAGGAAGTTGTGCAGGCATTTGCGCGGTGCAAGGACCACTCTAGCTGATCATCGGAAGTGCGCGTCGCGGGTAGGGGTGCCCAGGGGTCGTGTTCTTGCGCACAGGGGCTGGAACACGTGTGGGGGAAATAGGGGAATTTGGATCATTCCCGCTGGTGGGGGGTCTGAGGTGAAGCAATTCACCTCGTGTTGTCCCACTTCGGGAACCGGGGTTGAACGGCCGCTCCCGTTCGGACCTCGTGCACTCCGTTTCGTCTGCGCGTGGAGAAGAACAACGGGTGTCGGGCGGTTGTTCCCGCGCCCGACACCCGTTGGCCGTCAGTTCAAGCCGGCGGCGTCGACCAGGACCACCATCAGCTCGTGGTGGTCGGCCAGCTCCGGGGCGAGGCCGCGCGTGGTGAACCAGGTGGAGACGTTGTGGACGTCCCGCTCCAGGATCGACTCGGCCTTCGGGTTGGCCACCAGGTCCACGACCTGGGGCAGGTCGATGAGGATCAGCCTGCCCTCGTGGACCATCAGGTTGTACGCCGAGAGGTCGCCGTGCGCGACGCCCTCGGCGGCCAGCATGGTCAGCGTGCCCACCAGCTGGGACCACAGGTCGACCAGTTCGTCCGGATCCGGCCGCAGCTGCGCCAGGCGTGGAGCGGCGGTGCCGTCGGCGTCCCCGAGGAACTCCAGCAGCAGTTCGGTGCCGCTGCGCTGCACCGGGTACGGGACGGGAGCGCCGAGCAGCCACAGCCTGCTCAACGCCGCGAACTCCGCGACCGCCCACTGCTCGGCGATCAGGTTGCGGCCGAACGAACTGCGGTTGCTCATCGCCCGCATCTCGCGCGACCGCCTCATGCGACGGCCTTCGAGGTAGCCGGCGTCGCGGTGGAACATGCGGTGGTCGCTGCCCCGGTACCGCTTCGCGGCCATGAGGCAGCTCTGGTCCGGTGTGGACCGCTCGACCAAGTGGACGTCCGCTTCCTTGCCGGTCTTGATGATCCCCAGCTCGCGGTCGGCCGCGCCCAGGTCGGTGATCACCCAGTCGGGGCGGGGCGTCGGCCCGTGGTCGGCGTCGCCCCACGTGGACCAGCGGTCGGCGCCCTCGGGCGTGTCCGGCGCGCTGACCGCGTCCTCGCGCAGACGGGCCAGAGTGGAGCGTTCCTCTTCCGTCAACCGGCCGGTGCGGGCGCGGTCGTCGGTTCGCATCTTGCGCTTGCCCCGACGCAGGGTGTCCTGGACGTCGTCGAAGGCGGATTCGTAGTCGTACTCGTCGTGCTCGCGCACTGGTGGGGTCTCCTTGAGAGAGGGTTGCTTGCACCCCACCTGGGCGCGCGTCGAGACGCTGCTAGCCGAGGGGGGCGGGTGGACGGGCTGGTGCCACGTCTCGGACAGTCGTCTTCACCGCGCACCTCCTCGCGTCCACCGGCAGACCTGTTCCACCGGGCAGTGCTCCGTGCAGCTTCTCAAGGGCCGATCGGTCGTCGCAACCGATTTAATCTGTGAACAGGTCGGCCGTGCGGTCGCCGGTCTTCTCCACCCGGAACCCGGCGGCTTTCGCGACCTTGACCAGGCCGTTGAGGTTCTTGGGCTCGGCCCGCGAGACCACGAGCGCGCGGGCGAGCAGTCCTTTGTGGGCCTTGTTGAAGTGGCTCACGGCCTTGCGCACGCCCGAGCCGTCCTCGCTCACGACGCGGACGGTGACGGCGTGGGGGATGCGCGCGAGCGTGGCGTACGGGCCCGAGCGGAGGTCCACGACGAAGTCGTCGATCTCGGCCAGGGCCGGTTCGAGCGCCGGACGCCAGAGCGCGCCGAGGGGTCCGATCGACGGGAGCGCGCTGCCGCCGGAGAGCCGGTAGGCGGGAATGGGGTCGCCGCCGCGCACCACGCCGAACAGGGCCGAGGCGATCGCGAGCCGGTGGAACGCCCGGTCCCGCTCGCCCTTCTTGAGGGTGGGGAGGTCGAGGGCGTCGTAGAGGACGCCGGTGTAGCGGGCGAGGGCGGGCATGGTCGGGGAACGCCACAGCTCCGCGTTCCGCTGGACCTCGTCCGCCTGCCGTTCGGAGAGCGCGAGCGCGGCGAGGCTGCCGGGAACGTCCGCCGCCAGTTCGACCAGGGCGTGCGCGATCTTCTCCCGGACGGGGGTCAGTTCGGGGCAGGTCAGGACGGAGTGGTCGAGCGGAGCGCCCACGCCACCGGCGGCCTTGGTCTCCGAGGGGGGAAGCAGCAAAAGCACAGGGTGAGGGTAGGGCAGGGCCCGGACCCGTGGTCCCGACCGGGTCTGGGACGGGACCACCCAGGCCTGCCGAAGGCGGCCCGGCGGGCAGCGGTCCCGGCCGCCGAGCCGTCGCCGCCGAAGGCAGTCCGGCAGGGGCGGCCGGACGGGATCTGGCGGCTGCCCGACCACGCCGGAACCCGCCGAGGGTGACTTGGCCAGCGCTGCCGAAGGCGACCCGACCTAGGTGGTTCAGTCGGTGCGGCGCGGCCTGGCAGCGATTCTGGTGGCCGAGCCCTCCTCGGTGGCCGGTCCGCGATGAACGACGGTTCCGGCAGCCGGGTCATTCCCGCCGTGAACGCCGCCCCGGACCGTGGTGGCCGCCCACCGTCGTGGTGGGGTCAGCCGGGTTGGCCGATGCAGAACTGGTTGCCGTCCGGGTCTGCCAGGACTGTCCAGGTGAGGCCGGGGACGGTGTGTTCGGCGATTTCCGAGGCTCCCAGTTCGGTCAGGCGGGCCACCTCGGCCGCGCGGTCTTCGACGTGCATGTCGAAGTGGACGCGGTTCTTTCCTGGGGCCACCACCTCGACCCGTTGCAGGCCCAGTTGGACCGCGCCTTCCTCGGCGGGGGCGAGGATGAGGAATTCGCCCCAGTCGTGCTGGACCGTGGTGCGGAGGGCCTTCGTCCAGAAGTCGGCCAGCTTGTGCGGGTCACCCGTGTCGATGGTGACCATGCCGATGGTGAGCGTCATGCGGGAGACGGTAGAGCGGGGGTCCGACAATTCTCGGGAACGCCGTGCCACCTGCGCGACGGGGGTGGTGGGCGTAACCCGTTGGAACTGGGCGAACGGTCTTCACTACGCTGTTCGGACACCGTTCTCCACGAGGAGTACCCATCGTGATCACCAGGATGTCGTCGCTGTTCCTCCGCACCTTGCGCGAGGATCCGGCCGACGCCGAAGTACCCAGCCACAAGCTGCTGGTCCGCGCCGGCTACGTCCGCCGCGTCGCACCGGGCGGGTACACCTGGCTGCCGCTGGGCCTGCGTGTGCTGCGCAACATCGAGCGGGTCGTGCGCGAGGAGATGGACGCGTTCGGCGCGCAGGAGATCCAGTTCCCCGCGCTGCTGCCCAAGGAGCCCTACGAGGCGACGAACCGGTGGACCGAGTACGGGCCGAACCTGTTCCGCCTCAAGGACCGCAAGGGTGCGGACTACCTGCTCGGGCCGACCCACGAGGAGCTGTTCGCGCTCACCGTGAAGGGCGAGTACAACTCGTACAAGGACTACCCGGTCACGCTGTACCAGATCCAGACGAAGTACCGGGACGAGGCGCGGCCCCGCGCGGGCATCCTGCGCGGGCGCGAGTTCCTGATGAAGGACTCGTACTCGTTCGACCTGACCGACGAGGGCCTGTCGACGTCGTACCAGGCGCACCGCGACGCCTACATCCGGATCTTCGAGCGGCTCGGCATGGAGTACGTGATCGTGTCGGCCACGTCCGGCGCGATGGGCGGGTCGGCGTCGGAGGAGTTCCTGGCCGTCGCCGAGACCGGCGAGGACACGTTCGTGCGGAGCACGGAGTCCGGGTACGCGGCGAACGTCGAGGCCGTGACGACGCCCGCGCCGCCGGAGGAGTCCGTTGAGGACAAGCCCGAGTCCTCGGTGCACCACACGCCCGGCACGCCGACGATCCAGACGCTGGTGGACTTCCTGAACGGCGCGTCACTGGGGCGCACGTTCACCGCCGCGGACACGTTGAAGAACGTGCTGGTGAAGACCCGCAAGCCCGGCGAGAAGGACTGGTCGCTGCTGGCGATCGGCCTGCCCGGCGACCGGGAGGTCGACTTCAAGCGGCTCGAGGCGGCGCTGGAGCCCGCCGAGGTGGCGATGCTCGAGGACGTCGACTTCGCCCGCAACGGGTTCCTGGTCAAGGGCTACATCGGGCCGGGTGCGTTGCTGGCCAACGGGGTCCGGTTCCTGGTCGACCCGCGCGTCGTGCGCGGCACGGCGTGGGTGACCGGCGCGGACAAGGCCGACCACCACGTGGTGGACCTGGTCGCGGGCCGCGACTTCACCGCGGACGGCGTCATCGACGTCGCCGAGGTGCGCGCGGGCGACCCGTCGCCCGACGGCCACGGCGTCCTGGAGTCCGCGCGCGGCATCGAGATCGGCCACATCTTCCAGCTCGGCCGCAAGTACGCGGACGCGTTCTCGTTGGACGCGCTGGACGCGAACAACAAGCCGATCCGGATCACGATGGGGTCCTACGGCATCGGCGTGTCGCGGCTCGTCGCGGCCATCGCCGAGCAGAGCCACGACGAGAAGGGCCTGATCTGGCCCCGGAACGTGGCTCCCGCCGACGTGCACTTGGTGGTGGCGGGCAAGGACGAGGCGTTGCTGGCGGGCGGCGAGAAGCTGGCGGGCGAGCTGCACGCCGCTGGCCTGACCGTGCTGCTGGACGACCGTCCCAAGGTGAGCCCCGGCGTGAAGTTCAAGGACGCCGAGCTGATCGGGATCCCGACGATCCTGGTCGTCGGGCGCGGGCTGGCGGACGGGGTCGTCGAGGTGAAGGACCGCCGCTCCGGTGAGCGGTCGGACGTCGCCGTCGACGCCGTCGTGCAGCACCTGGTGGAACTGGCTCGCGGCTGAGGATTTTTCGGGTTGTGGGTGCGGCCGAAAATGTCGGACCTGTGAAGTAGCGTTGAAATCAGGGGTTCCCCGGTGGGGGACCCCTGATTTGCGTTGGGGCTGGTTTGCGGCTGTGGTGGGC
>NZ_JBHYHC010000247.1:0-6986 GCF_042738955.1 Umezawaea sp. NPDC059074 | reverse complement strand
AGGGGTCCCCAAGTCAAATCGGCCACCCCACGACGCAAATCGCCCGGTGACCACGCTGGAACCAGCAGCCACCAAGCAACCACGCTGGAACCAGCAGCCACCAAGCACCGGAAGCCCAAGCCCACACCGAAGGGTCAGCGCCCCACGAGACGAGGAAGCGTGTCGTGGGGCGCTGAGTCTGTCGGGCCTACTTCCAGGCCTACTTCACGCCCGCCGCGTCCATGCCTCGAAGTTCCTTCTTCAAGTCCTGGATCTCGTCCCGCAACCGCCCGGCCAGCTCGAACTGGAGGTCCCGAGCCGCCGCCATCATCTGGTCCGTCAACTGCTGCACCAGGTCCGCCAACTCCGACCGCGCCATCCCGGACCGGTCCTTGTCCGCCAACACCCCCGAGCTGCGCCCACCCCCGGCTTCACCCGTCGACCGCTTCCCACGGGAGGAGTTCCGCCCCGACCCACCGACCTCGATGGCGTCCTCGGCCTCGGCGTACACCTGCTCCAGGATGTCGGTGATCTTCTTCCGCAACGGCTGCGGGTCCAACCCCCGCTCGGTGTTGTACGCGATCTGCTTCGCCCGACGGCGGTTCGTCTCGTCGATCGCGTGCCGCATCGAGTCGGTGATCCGGTCCGCGTACATGTGCACCTGACCGGACACGTTGCGCGCCGCGCGGCCGATCGTCTGGATGAGGCTGGTGCCGGAGCGGAGGAAGCCCTCCTTGTCCGCGTCGAGGATCGCCACCAGCGACACCTCGGGCAGGTCGAGGCCCTCGCGCAGCAGGTTGATGCCGATCAGCACGTCGTAGTCGCCCAGCCGCAGCTGCCGGAGCAGTTCGATCCGCCGCAGGGTGTCGACCTCGGAGTGCAGGTACCGGACCCGGATGCCCAGTTCCAGCAGGTAGTCCGTCAGGTCCTCGGACATCTTCTTGGTCAGCGTGGTCACCAGGACCCGCTCGTCCCGCTCGGCGCGCGCCCGGATCTCGTGCACCAGGTCGTCGATCTGCCCCTCGGTGGGCTTCACGATCACCTCGGGGTCGATCAGCCCGGTCGGGCGGATGACCTGCTCGACGAACTCGCCGCCCGCCTGCCCGATCTCGTACGGCCCCGGCGTCGCCGACAGGTACACCGTCTGCCCGATGCGGTCGGCGAACTCCTCCCACGTCAGCGGCCGGTTGTCCAGCGCGCTCGGCAGGCGGAAGCCGTGCTCCACGAGGTTGCGCTTGCGGGACGCGTCGCCCTCGTACATGCCGCCGATCTGCGGCACCGTCACGTGCGACTCGTCCACGACCAGCAGGAAGTCGTCCGGGAAGTAGTCGATCAGCGTGGCGGGCGCCGACCCGGCGGGCCGGTCGTCGATGTGCCGCGAGTAGTTCTCGATGCCGTTGCAGAACCCGACCTGCCGCATCATCTCCAGGTCGTAGCTGGTGCGCATCCGCAGCCGCTGGGCCTCGAGGAGCTTGCCCTGGCGCTCCATCTTCGCCAGCGACTCCTCCAGCTCGCGCTCGATGTCGCCGATCGCCCGCTCCATCCGCTCCGCGCCCGCCACGTAGTGCGTGGCGGGGAAGATGCGCAGGTCCTCGACCTCGCGGACCACGTCGCCGGTCAACGGGTGCAGGTAGTACAGGCTCTCGATCTCGTCGCCGAAGAACTCGACCCGGATGGCCAACTCCTCGTACGCCGGGATGATCTCCACCGTGTCGCCGCGCACTCGGAACGTCCCGCGCGCGAACGCGATGTCGTTGCGGGTGTACTGGACGTCGACCAGCGCCCGCAGGAACAGGTCGCGGTCGACCTCCGCGCCGACGGCCAGCGAGATCGACCTGTCGAGGTACGACTGCGGCGTGCCCAGGCCGTAGATGCACGACACCGACGCGACCACGATCACGTCGCGCCTGGTCAGCAGGCTCATCGTGGCCGCGTGGCGCAGCCGCTCGACGTCGTCGTTCACCGAGGAGTCCTTCTCGATGTACGTGTCCGTCTGCGGGATGTACGCCTCTGGCTGGTAGTAGTCGTAGTAGCTGACGAAGTACTCGACCGCGTTGTCCGGGAAGAAGCCCTTCAACTCGTTCGCCAGCTGCGCGGCGAGGGTCTTGTTCGGCGCCATCACGAGCGTCGGGCGCTGCACCTTCTCGACCAGCCACGCCGTCGTGGCGGACTTGCCGGTGCCGGTGGCGCCGAGCAGCACGATGTCCTTCTCGCCGCGGCGGATGCGGCGTTCCAGATCGGCGATCGCCGCGGGTTGGTCGCCCGCGGGCTCGTAGTCCGCGACCATGCGGAACTGCCCGTCGGTGCGCGGGATGTCGCCGACGGGCCGGAACTGCGAGTGCGCCTTGGGGGTCTCGTCCTCAGCGGGGATCTCGGTAGGGAATGCCACAGGACGAAGGTACGCCCAGGGTCCGACAATTTCTGATCGACGCTGGTCAGGCCCCGTTCAGCAGTCACATCCGCAGCAGTCGCAGTCACAGCAGTCGCAATCGCAGTCGCAGTTGTCGCACCACGCGTCGCGCCACTTCCCGCTCCACGGGCCGGGGTGCGGGTCGCGGCAGCAGTACTGGCAGGTGCCGCACTGGTAGAGCACGGCGAGGCAGCCCGCCACGGCGTTGCGGCCCTGCGGCGGCCACACCAGCTTGGGCCAGAACCACAGCCCGCTGCCGGGGCCGGGCTCCTTGGGGTTCTTGCGGCTCTTCTTCCCCGGCGGCGGGGGCGGGCCGGGCGGCGTGCCGCCACCGGGAGCGCCGGGCGGCGGCATCGGCGGTGGGGCGTACTGGCCGTAGGTGTTCTCCTGGCCCGGCGGTGGCTGGTGGGGCACGGGCGGCGGGTACATGCCGGGCGCGGGCTGCCAGCCGGGCGGCTGGGGCGGCTGGTGGCTGTGCGGATCGCCGAACACGCGCGCGATCGACTGCTTCAGCTCGTGCACGAACAGCTGGTGCACGAGCCGGTCGTCGGTGAACGTCGCCTCGCGCAGCGCGAGCTTGATGCCGAGCGCCGCGTCGTCGCACAGCCGCCGCGCCTCGGCGAGGTCGGTGCCGGTCGCGGTCAGCGGGTTCCACGCGCCGGACGCGCGGTCCTCCTCCAGGTCCTCCACCGCGTCCAGCAGGTGCGCGAGCCGCCCGAACAGCCTGCCCACCTCGCGCAGCGGGACCACGTTGCCGGGGCGGCCCGCGAGCACGGCGGTCTGCGCGCACGCCTCGCCGGTCGCGGTCTCGGTCGGCTCGGTCACCACCAGCACCGAGCTGCCCAGCCCGGCGGTCGCCTCGACCTCCGCCTGCCTGCGCACGGCCGTGACCAGCACGGACGTGTCGAACCCGAGGTCGGCTCCGGTCTCGGCGGCCTGGTCGGCCCAGCGCGACGCGACCTTGCGGCCCACTCCCCTTGCGGCGCGGCGGGCGAACACGCCGTCGCCGTCCTCCACGTGGTCGCGCACCTTCGCCGAGGCCAGCACCAGCGACACGGTCGCGGCCAAGCGAGCGCCACCGCCCTGAGCGACGTTCGCGGTCTTCATCCCCCGCAGGGGGCACGGTCCCGCGGCGCGGCGACCCGTGCCGACGGGCGACTGGGCCTCGACCATCGCCGAGATCGCCAGGCCGTCGTAGTTGGTGACGACCCGCGCGAGCTGGCCGTGGTCGTCGCGCAGGGCGAGGCACAGGCCGCAGAGGTGGGCCAGCCACGCCTCCGCCAACTCCGGGCCGAGGCGGGTGCGACAAGGGCGGATGATGCCGAACATGCGCGGATCTTAGACACGGGAATCAACCGAATGTAGCAATATCGGTAGGCCGTTGGACTCGGCAAGATAACGGGATGCACACGCAGGAGGCAGCCCCGGCGCACGTCCACCCGCCCAAGATCGAGTACTTCGACCTGGACGCGAAGAGCAACACCGATCCCAAGGGGCACCTGCGGGGTGTCGAGGAGTACCGGACGTCGCCGAGCGGGCTGTACATGTTCCGCCCGGTGCCCGGCCACCCCCAGCTGTCGCACTTCGAGTCGTGGCTGCTGCCCGCGCACGGCCTGCGCGTCACCCGGCAGTCGTGGCACCCCGGCCACGAGCGCGACTACGACCTGTACGTGGACGTCGTCGAGATCACCTCCAGCGGCACGGTGTGGAAGACGATCGACCTCTACCTCGACCTGATCGTCCGGACCGGCCGCAGCGTGACCGTGCTGGACACCGACGAGCTGCTCGCCGCGCTGGCCGCGGGCCTGGTCCAGGCGCCGCGCGCGCAGTGGGCGCTGGAGACGACCTACCGGGCGGTCGCGGGCATCTCCGCGCACGGCTTCGACGCGGTGCGCTGGCTGGCCTCGCAGGGCGCGGTCACGACCTGGCGACGCCGGTAGTACTGACAGTGTTTTGATACCCCAATCCGTGATGTAACAAATCGACCCGGAGGGTTACCGAGCGCACACTTAGGGCTACCCTCGGGTCGCGTGGGAGCGGTCATCACACCTCAGCTGGTCGACACGGTCGACACCATAAGCGCTGTTCGCAGCTACTCCTCCGGGATGTCGCGACATCTCACGACCTGTGAGGTCGAGCGGTGGGGGCTGCGGATGGAATGCCCGACGCCGGAGGACCCGTTCTCCGATTCCGAGGTCACGTGGCTCATCCCGGACCTGGGTCTGCGCCTCACCCACCACCGCCCCCGGTCGCGCCACGCGCGGCGGGCGCCGAGCGTCCTCACGGCGGTCCGGGTGGAGCGCGACGGCCGGTCGTGGCGCACCACGGACCTCCTGCTGGGCCTCGCCGTCCCCGGTGGCACCACCGCGCGGATCGTGCGCTCCGAGGAGTTCGCCGCCGCCGTCGCGGGCCGCGTCCTCCGGTCGGGCGACGCCGACCTGGCGCTGCGGACCGTGCACCGGACGTTGGAGGAGATCAGCCTGCACCGCCACGACATGACGTCGTGGCTGATGCACCGCGGCCTCTACGAGGTCTGGCCCCCGCTGTAGCCCATGCGCTCCGACGCGGCCGCCATCCACGGCTCCTTGGCGTCCGCGTACTCGGCCCACGTCTCGTCCGCGGCGTGCTCCGCCGCCAGCTTCAGCTTCAACTCCTGGTAGTCCGCCACCTCGTCCGGGTTGGCCCGCAGCCAGTCCCGGAACCGCAGCGCCCACTCCCACGCCGGGCCGCCTTCCACCCGGACGTGCAGGTTGACCAGCCGGAACGGGTCCGCCGACGCGTGGAACCGCTTCCGCCACAGCTCTTGGTCCGCGCCTTCGGGCTTCGGCACGTCCACGGCGTCCTTGGTCGCCAACGGGAAGCCCGCGTCGCCCAGCCGGTCCGCCAGGTCGTCGGCGGCCTGGAGCGACGGGACGCCCAACTGGAGGTCGACGACGTCCTTCGCCGCGATGCCCGGCACGGCGGTGGAGCCGATGTGCTCGACCCGCAGGCCCCCGGCGGCGAGGCTGATCCGCTTCTTGAGCCGTTCGGCCTGCTGGGGCCAGGTGTCGTCGTACGGGACGACCTTGGCGCGGCCGGAGACGCGGCGGCGGAGGCGGACGTTCGCCTCGTACGGCACCAGCCGGTCGGCCCACAGCTCGTCCACGGCGGCCAGCACCAGGTCAGGGGTGCCGGAGTTGTCCAGCCACACGTCCGCGACCGCGCGCCGCTGGTCGTCATCGGCTTGGGAGGCGATGCGGTTGCGGGCGTCCTGCTCGGCCATGCCACGGGCCTCGACGAGCCTGCGGACCCGTTCGTCCGGGTCGGCGTGGACGATCAGGACCAAGTGGTAGGCGGGGGCCAGGCCGTTCTCCACGAGCAGCGGGACGTCGTGGACGACGATGGCGTCCGGGGCCGCGTTCTGGATCAGTTCGGCCGTTCGGGCGGCGACCTTGGGGTGGACGATGCCGTTCAAGGTCTTGCGCGAGGTCTCGTCGGTGAAGACCTTGGCGGCGAGGGCCGCCCGGTTGAGGGCACCGTGCTCGTCCAGGACGTCCTCGCCGAAGGCCTCGACGATCTGGGCGAGCCCCTCGGTGCCGGGTTCGACGACCTCGCGGGCGAGCTTGTCGGAGTCGATCAGCACCGCCCCGTGTTCGGCCAGGCGTTTGGCGACGGTTGACTTGCCCGACCCGATTCCCCCGGAGAGGCCCACGCGCAACATGGGGCCAGTCTTTCAGGAGATCTGCTGGGTCATCGACTGGACGGCGAAACCGGCGAGGACGGCGGGGAGCTTGTCGTCCGGGAGGAGGCCCGCCTTGGCCCGGACCACGAAGGTGGACTTGCCGAGGGAGCCGATGAGGAGGCGTTCGGGGGTCGTCGTGACGAGGGTGCCCTTCTGCTTGGCGACGTCGACCTCGGCGACGGTGGCGCCGCCCTGGCGTTCGGCCTCGACGCTCTCGGTGACGCGTTGGCGGGCGGACAGCTCGTCGGCGTAGGTGGAGACGCCGATGACCAGGGTCGCGTCGGCCAAGGGGCGGTTGGCGGGGATGCCGTAGTAGCAGTCGATCTTGCCGGTGCGGGCGATGGACGGTTCCGGGATGCCGATGATCTCGGTGGGTTTCGGGAGTTCCTGTGCGAGGGCCTGGGCGATCTGTTCGGTTGGGACGATCAACTCGCACGCCTCGGGGAGCGGGCGGTCGGCCATGACAGGGGTGCGGGTCACCGAAGTGGGGACCACGATCGTGGGGATGCGCGGAGGCGGGGCCGCGGCGCGCTTCGGTGTCGCGCACGCGGGCAAAGCCAAGGCGCACAAGGCGATCAGCGAGACGAGCGACAGCTTCTGGAACCGGGCGTCGACCATAGGAGACCGAACCTAGTAGGCCGGACGGCCGAATCCAAGCGGCCCGCCGGGGTTGGGTGGGGGTGTTTTTGGGAGGTTGTCTTTAGGAGGTGAACCGGACTCATAACCCGTCAGATCATCCCTCTTGTCGGAGCCTCTTCACGCCTGGGTCGGAGTGCCTGCCGCGGCGCTTGCCGAGGGGGTCTCGCCCCGATGCGCAATTATTTCTATGCCCGCAAAGGTTTGTCAAGGCGGGAAAGATGCCTTGACAAACCTTTG
>NZ_JBHYHC010000246.1:0-6988 GCF_042738955.1 Umezawaea sp. NPDC059074 | reverse complement strand
TCGCCCGCAGCCGTGTTGGAGATCAACTGGGGCACCAGCAGGGCGGACACCCGCTCGGGGCCGGACTGGTGCAGGCGCAGGGTCTGCTCCTCCAGGTGCGCGACCCCGGCAAGCCCGGACCCGATGACCACCGCGACCCTCGTCCCGTCCCACGTGGCGGGGTCGAGCCCGGCGTCGGCGACGGCCTCGCGGGCGGCCACGACGGCGAGCTGCGCGAACCGCGGCATCCGCCACGACTTGCGCCCGATCCGCGCGGCCGGGTCGGCGGACTCGGGGACGCGGCAGGAGAAGTCGACCGGCATCCCCTTCAACCGGGTGTCGCGGTCGGCGGTGGCGAGGCCGCGCCGCACGCCCGCCCAGGTCGTGGCGCCGCCGCCACCGGCAGGGGTGATCAACCCCAGGCCGGTGACGGCGATCGCGCGTGAGGTCGCCGTCACTGGACCGGGGCTGTGGCGCGCTTGGCGGCGAGGGTCGCGGAGAGCTGCGCGACCGTCGTGTCCTTGTTCGCCTCGTGGTCCTCGATCCTCGCCCCGACCTCCTCCTGGAGCGCGAGGGCGAGTTCAGCCAGCGCCAGCGAGTCGATGTCCAGCTCGTCCATCGCGGACTCGGGGGTGATCGACCGCACTTCTGCGGACGTTCGCGCAGCTCACAGCCCATTCCAGCCGAAGAGGGGTAACCGACTCCGCACTATCCGCCAGCAACGCGGTCACGATCGGGCGAAATCAGTACCCGCCCAGGTGACACCGTGCCGTCAGGTGGACGGCAGGTCGGGCCACACCAGCGCCACCGACCCCCAGGTGAACCCGCCGCCGAACGCGGTCAGCAGCACCCGTTCCCCGGCGCGCACCTCGTCCCGCTCCACGGCGTGGGCCAGCGCGAGCGGGATCGACGCGGCACCGGTGTTGCCGACGCGCTCGATGTTGCTCACGATCCGGTCGTCCGAAATGGACAGACGAGTGGCGACGGCGCTGAGGATGCGGGCGTTCGCCTGGTGGGCGACGACCCGCTCGACGTCCTCCACCGCCCACCCGGCGGTCTTGAGCACCGCCAGCGACGACTCGGTCATCCGGGTCACCGCGTGCTGGAACACCTCGCGCCCGCTCATCCGGAAGTGCCGGTCCTCGGCCGCGTACCGACCGGGTTCGGCCCGCTCCCGCGCGCCGCCCGCGGGCACGGTGATCAGGTCGTGGCCCGAGCCGTCGCTGCCGAGGTCGAACGCCAGCAGCTCACCCGGCTCGCCGGGCTCCCCCGCGCGCAGCACGACCGCGCCCGCGCCGTCGGCGAACACGACACCCGCGCCGCGGTCGTCGGGGGACACGAGCGTCGAGTACACGTCCGCGGCGACGAGCAACACCCGGTCTGCCAGCCCGCCCGCGATCATCCCGGCGGCCGTGGCCAGCCCGTAGACGAACCCGCTGCACACGGCGGACACGTCGAACGCCGCCACGGAGCCCAGTCCGAGCCGGGACGCGAGCACCGGGGCCATCGCGGGCATCGGGTGGTCCGGCGTGGAGGTCGCGACGAGCACCGTGTCGACGAGCGGCGACCCCGCCGCGGCCAGCGCCCGTCGGGCGGCCTCGATGGCCAGGTCGCCGGTGGACGTGCCCTCGTCGACCCAGTGCCGGGTGCCGATCCCGGTGCGGCGGCGGACCCAGGTGTCGTCGGTCTGCCAGTGCTCGGGGAGTTCGTCGTTCGCGACCACCCGAGGCGGCACCCAGCCCGCGACTCCTTCGAGCACGGGCGCCCTGCGGGCTCCGGACAAGCGACGTTCGATCAACGCGCGGCCTCTTTCTCAAGCCTCCCCACGGAAACGGGGGTAACGGAGAGTACCGGGAGGTCGCGCCCAGTGACAGCAGCCCCCTCGCTCAGCCGACCTTCGCGCCGTACACCTTGTCGACCGAGATCGTCAGCAGCACCCGCCGGTCGGCGACCATGACCGCCCGGTACTCGTCCCAGTCCGGGTGCTCGCCCGCCGCGGAGCGGTAGTAGTCCACCAGCGCCTCGACCTCGGGCCCGTGCGGGTCGGTCCCCGGCCCGACGATCTTCACCACGCCCTCGACCGCGGCCCACTCCATCCCGTTCGCGCTCGTGACCTCCAGGGTCGCCCGCGGGTCCTTGAGCAGGTTCCGGACCTTCGCGGTGGCCATGGTGCTGGACATGTGGACGACACCGGCGGACCGGTCGTAGAACGGCTGCACGGGCGACAGCTGCGGACGGCCGTCGGACTTGATCGTGGCGAGCACGCCGAGCTTGCTGCGCTCGACCAGGGCGTGGAGGGCTTCCGTCATACCGGTGCCAACCCACGCCCCGAATCCCGCATTCCTCCGCCACGCGGGATCTTCGGGCTCCCGCACCACGACGTCAGACGCGCACCACCTGGCGCACGACCGCCGCGTCGATCACCCGGTAGCCGGACGGCACCTGGATGGTCCCCTCCGGCCGTGGCCCGACCAGCGCCGCGACCTCCGCGGGCAGGCCGAGGGAGAAGTCTGCGACCTCCACCGGGACCTGGGCCCCGGCCGACGCCTCACAGGTGAGGTCGGCGCCGTCGTTCGCGCCGTAGAACTCGAACACCAGGTTCGCGGGCGCGGTGTCGGCGGCCGACTCGACCCGCTGCCCGCCCACGACGCAGGCCCGCACCACGTCCCGCGGCAGCGACACCTGGAGCCGCCACCCCCGCCGCGGCGAGTCCACCCGGAACCGGACCGAGCGAACGCCGTCGGCCGTCGTGTCGGCGAGCGTCGTCACGGTCGGCTCCGGCAGATCCACCACGGGCGCGGGGGCGCGCAGCACGGGGTCCTTCAGCACCGGGAAGTCGCGGGCCACCGACACCCGTTCCGGGTCCTGGCCCAACACCCGGCCGGTCCACTCGTCGGGTTCGGCGTCACCCGTGAGCCACGCCGACTGCCCCGTGGTCGCGTCCCGCAGGTAGAGCAGCCCGTCCGGGCGGGGTTCCCGGCCGTCGAACCCCGAGAGCAGGACGCTGGTCGTGGCCAACGCCAACGCGACGACCGACGCCACCACCGCCAGGAACCCCGGTCGGGGCAGGGCGGTCAGCAACGGCAGGAGCAGTGCGCCCGCCAAGACCGCGATCGCCATCGCCGCGCCCACGAGCTTGATCCCCAGCGCCACCGTCAGCGTCGACACGACCGGCGCGAACAACACCACCGCCACGAACGGTCCCAGCGCGGCGAGCGGCACCGACGGCGCGTCCCGGCGGACGGCCCACCAGAGCGCGGGCAGCCCGGCGAGCACCGGCCACTGGAACAGGTAGGTCGCGCCCGGCACCGCCACGGCGACCGCCACCAGCAGGACCGCCATCAGCAGCAGGCCTCCCGCGAGCACCTCGGCCGCGCTCCGGCGTCCCACGAGCTTGGCCACCAGCAGCAGCACCGCGACGGCGACCACCGTGAACGCCGCGAGGAACCACCCGCGGTCGTACGGCTCGGACAGCGGCAGCGCCGCCAATCCAGGTCGTACCAGCGTGATCAGCCACCAGAGCGCGAAGCACACCGCTGCCGTGCCGACGACCGCCCCGAGCGCGAGGCCCGCGACCGCCGCCGCGCGACCGGCCCGCACCCGTCCACTCCGGACACCCAGTACGACCAGGAAACCCAGCGCCAGCACGGTGATCGCGGCGAGGACCCGCGCCACCCACACCGGGTAGCGCACGAGGACCCGGCCGAACAGGTCGAAGTAGACGGACGTCCCGCCGTCCAACCGCCGCAGGTCCGTGCCACCGAGGGCCTGCACCATCCCGACCATGCTCTCGCCGTGGTGCTGCACGGTGTCGCGGTCCAGGGTGTCGACGCCGTCGTTCGGCGAGTGGTAGTCGTGCACGCGGTCGATGAACGCCGCGTTGAGGCCCGTCGCGCCCGCGTCGCGGAAGACGGTGAAGTCGGTGTAGTTCGGCATCCGCCGGTACACCTCGTAGGCCAGCGAGTTCGCGATCGGCCTGCTGCTCGCCCCGGCGAACGCGTCGACCAGCCCGGCGTTGGCGGTGCTGGTCTCGAACATCACCACCGGCCCGCCGCTCCCGCGCGCCTCCCAGTTCAGCACCGCGCCGAACTCGGCGACGTCGTGCTGCCGGACGAACAGCCGCGCGCCGAGCGACCCCAACTCCTCGCCGTCGGTGAAGAGGAACACCACGTCGTTGCGCGCGCCGCCGGACGCCTTGAGCACCCGGATCGCCTCCAGCATCGACGCGACCGCCGCGCCGTCGTCGGCGGCCCCCGGCCCGGTCGGCACGGAGTCGTAGTGCGACACCAGCAGCAACGCCCGGCCGCCGCTCGTCGCCGGGTCCGATCCGGCGACCCTCGCCACCACGTTCTCCGCGACCGCCACCCGCGTGGGCTTCCCCGGATCGGTGCGCACGACATCGCCGGTCTCGACCCGGACCTCCGCCCCGGCCGCCCGCGCGGCCGCCACGACGTGGTCCCGCACCCGAGCGTGGTCGGCCGTCCCCAGCGGGTGCGGTCGCTGGGCGATCGCCCGCAGGTCCGCCTCCACCCGCGCCGCCGAGAACTCCGTCGCCGCGACACCCGCCGGGGCTGCGGAGGGCGGCCGGAACGCCAGCAGCGCCAACGCCCCCAGCCCCACCAGCAAGGCGAGCAGCACGACCGCCACCACCGGTGGCCGGGAACCCCTGGAAACGTTCGGTGCGGCGGTCATCAGCAGAAATTACCCTCGCGCGGCCCCGCCGCGACCTCACGACTTCGGAGGCTCGCCGTCCCGTGACCCGGCCGCGACCTCGGCCAGGCGGTCGCGCAGCCACTGCTGGGCCGGGGCGAGCATGTTGCGCGGGTGCCAGAACATCGCGAGCGTCATCGACAGCGGCTCGATCGCCAGCGGCACCTCGCGCAGCCCGAGCGCCGGACCCAGGCGCTCGAACAGCCTGCGCGGGGTCAGGGTGATCAGATCCGAGCCCGCGACCGCCAGGAGCGCCTGCGTGAACGACTCCACGGCGATCGGGCTCGACAGGGCCACCCCCTGTTCGGCCAGCTTCACCTCGGACACCACCCGCTGCCCCGACACGCCGTTGACCTGGACCGAGCGGGTGGTCGCGAGGGCTTCGGCGGTCAGCGGCTCGACGAGCGCGTGGTTGTCCCGGTCGGCCACGGCGACGAAGTCGTCGGTGAACAGCGGGACGTGCGGGAAGTTCAGTAGCTCGGGGGTCTGGAGCTGCAACGGCCAGATCAGCAGGTCGCACCAGCCGGTCCGGAGCAGTTCCACCAGGTCGGCCCGCAGCGACACCACGGTCACCCGCACCCCCGGCGCCTCGGCGACCAGGCTCCGGGTCGCGGGCAGCACGACCACCCCGGCCACGTAGTCGCTGGCCATCACGGTGAACGTGCGCTTGTCCGTGGCGGGGGTGAACGACCGGCCGGAGCTGAGCACCTCGCGGGCGGCGACCAGCGCGGTGTGCACGGGCTGGACCAGCGACTCCGCGAACGGCGTGAGCACCAGCGCGCGGCCCTCGCGGACGAGCAGCGGGTCGTCGAAGTGGCGGCGCAGCTTGGCGAGCACCGCGCTCATCGCGGGCTGCCCCATGATGAGCCGGTCGGCCGCCTTCGTCACGTTGCGCTCCAGCAGGAGCGCGTTGAGCGGAATCAGCAGGTTCAGGTCCAGCCTGCCCCAGTCCGTGGCCACCGCGAGGATCTTCCTCCCCGCCGCGCGGGGTGGCAACAAAGGCCCAGCTGGGAGGAACTATCGAGGCGGTCGATGAGGCCCATCCGGAATCGGCCGGTTCCGGGTCGGACGGGCCCGTCCTAGCCTGGTCCTACCAGTTCCCCCTCCACAGTGGACTGATCACGCGCGCCCGGAACCCCTGGCGCGGGAAGGACATCAGCGATGACCAGCGACTCCCACACCCACGCCCGACCGGCCTCCGTCGAGAGCGGGAGGGCGGCCATCGGCCTCACGCTCGCCGCCCTGGCGTCGGTCGCGCTCAACTCCGTGATCGCCGCGCTGGCGCTGGCCGCCCTCCCGGACGAGGGGTTCCGCAAGGGTCTGGACCTGCGCGAGTACGCGCCGCTGACGGTCGCGGGGATCCTGCTCGGCACGCTGGGGTGGCACCTCGTCCGGCGCAGGGCCCGCGACCCCCGCGCCGTCCTGCGGATCCTCGTCCCGGTGGTCGTGGTCGTCTCGTTCGTGCCGGACTTCGGGATCCTCGCGGCGGGCGCGCCCCTCCTCAACTCGCTCGCGCTCGTCGCGATGCACCTCGTCGTCGCCGGGATCACCGTGCCGACGCTCGCCAGGGTGCTGCCGCTGCCCCGCGCCTGACCGGTCAGGACAGGCGGTGCGCCCGGAGCACGACGTCGTGGGGGTGCGGCTGGTCGGCGGGCCCCCGGCGTGGCCGCCGGGTGTCGATCCGGACCTCCCAGTCCCCGCCGAGCAGCGCGGCGACGACGTCGGCCGGGAGCACGTAGTCGGCGGGGTCGATCCCGCGGGCCCTGGCCGCCTCCCCGGCGAACCCGGCGTGGTAGACCGCGAGCAGCAGCCCGCCGGGCGCCACGGCCGCCAGCAGCGCGCGCTCGGCGTCGTGCCCCTCGGACGAGCGCAGCGCCGGGTAGTGGACGGACACCAGGTCGAACCCGCCCTCCGGCAGCGCGGCCTCCTCGACGCCCGCGTGCACCCACTCCACCCGCGCGCCTTCCCGCACGGCGAACTCCTCGGCCCGGTCCAGCGCCACCCGCGACACGTCCAGCGCCGTCACCTCCCAGCCCCGCCGGGCCAGCCAGACCGCGTCCGCGCCCTCACCGCAGCCGACGTCGAGCGCCCGTCCCGGCGCGAGCCCGCCCGCCTCGGCCAGCAGGGCGGGATTGGGGTTGCCGCTGAACATCCGCTCGGTGGCGGCGTACCTCTCGTCCCACTCGGTCATGACGACAGCCTGCCCCGACCCCGACGATCTCCACCACCCGCTTTGCCGTTCCGGCAAAGCCACCCGCTCGCCGTGCCGGGAGGCGAGCGGACCGGGGGATCCCGGCCC
>NZ_JBHYHC010000245.1:0-7053 GCF_042738955.1 Umezawaea sp. NPDC059074 | reverse complement strand
GATTTCGGCCTTAAACTGGTTGTCGGGCGGGACTCTTTATGGACCGCCTTTTGAGCCCGACCAAGGCCGAAATGAGGGGTCCCCATGTCAAATCGGCCACAGCACGCTGGAAATCGCAGCCACTGACCGACCCCGCTGGGACCGGCGGTCACCGGGAGGGCCCGGCTGGGACCGGCGGTCACGGCGAGAGTCCGGCTGGGATCAGCGGTCACCAGCGGAACCCCGCTGGGACGGGGTGGTCGCTGGATGGGCCCAGCTGGGACCGGCAGTCACGGCAACGGCCCCACTGGGATCGCCGATCACTGCAAGAGCCCGGCTGGGACGGGCGTCCGCTGGGGAGAGCTCGGCTGGGACCGCCGGTCAAGGGAAGAATCCCGCCGGGATCAGCACCCACAAGAACCCCAACACCCGCCAAAGCCGAAACCCGCCCGCCACCCCCGCCGACGACCGGGCCCCAACCCACACCCACCCTCACAACTTCCCCAACCACTCCTCAATCCGGTCCGGGTTCGCCTCGGCCCATCTCTTCGCCGCCTCTTCGGGCCGCATCTTGTACACGTCCATGAAACTCGCCACGGTGTTCTGCTCGGTGTTCGTCCACTGGAAGTTCTTCACCAGCTGATACCCCGGCCCACCGCTGTCCGCGAACTTCTTGCTCACGATCTTGTCCAACGCGTACCCCGGATAGTCACAGGCGACCTTCGCCGGATCCGCGTCGCACCCAGGCTTGTACGGCGGCAGGTTCACCTTCACCAGTCGCAGGTCCAGGTGCAGCCACTGCGGTTCGAAGAAGTACCCGATGAGCGGTTTCTTCTGCTCCTCCGCGGTCTGGAACGCCTTGATCAGCTCCAGTTCGCTCCCCGCGTACACCACCTTGTAGTCCAGGTCCAGGTTCTTGATCAGCGCCTCGTCGTTCGTCACGAACGACGGATCGCCGTCGAGCAGCTGGCCCTTGCCCCCGGATTCCGAGGTCTTGAACAGGTCGGCGTACTTGTTCAGGTTCTTCCAGTCGGTGATGTCCGGGTGTTCTTTCGCGAGCCACGGCGGCACGTACCAGCCGATCACGCCCGCGTTGCCGCTCGGGCCGACGACGACGGCTTTCTTCTCCTCGTCGACGTACTTCTTCTTCAGGTCGTCGTGGCCCCAGTTCTCCAGGATCACGTCCACCTCGCCGGACGCGAGGCCTTTCCACGACTCGTCCTCGGTGAGCTCCTTGAGGGCGACCTTGCAGCCCAGTTGCGTCTGGGCGAGGTAGGACACGACCGCGGCGTCGGCCTTGTAGCCGATCCACGGGTTGACGGCGATGGTGATCGTGCCGCAGTTCGTCGGCTTGGGCGCGGCGGTTCCGGTGGCGGCACCGGTTCCGCCCGCTTCAGTGCAGCCGGTCGCCCCGAGGACCAGCGTGAGCACGAGCGCCGACCACCGCACGCGTCTGCGCGCGGTGAACCTTGTCGGTAACACCTTGTTCGAACCTCCAGAGGGCAGCGTGCTTGGAGCGGAGGCGGCGGCGACCTGCGCTGGACGGGGAAGTCACGACCGGGGCGGGCGAAGGGGCCGCGGCGCGTCGTCGCACGCGCTGGGTTCACCCTCGGGCCACCACGGCGGGATCACCACCGCGGCCGGTCGGCAAGCACTTGATCTCTTGGTGCGCGACACAGCATTGACGCTCGCGGTGTCCCTCGTCAAGCGTGGGAACGCCCGTTTCCAGCACTTCAGGGGGCTGTAATTCCCGTTTTACCGGGAAGAGGTGGGAGGACCGGATCGGTGGACGTCTCTACGGATTCGATCAAGAACCCGCACTGTCCACTGTGGATCTTCGGTGATCGGAACGGGTGGTCCGGGGTGTGTCGGCCGAATGCTCGTGACGTTAAAGTCGCGCGACCGTGACGTCATGACCTTGACGGGGCTGCTACCGGGGTCAATGCTGTCGCGCATCCAGAAACGAAGTGCGCAATCCGCAACAAGCGCACAGTTTGGAGAGTCGTACGTGACGGCCCAAGACGTCGAGGTCGGTTCGGTCGGTGTGGAGCGTCCCGACCCGGTCATCTCTGTTCGGGATGTGTGGAAGGTTTTCGGCCCGAAGGCCGAGTCGGTGCCGAAGTCCCCGGAGCTGTGCGCGCTGTCGCGGCGCGAGCTGATGGACCGGACCGGGTGCACGGCGGCGGTCCGCGAGGTCGGGTTCGACGTGGCGCCGGGCGAGGTGTTCGTCGTGATGGGACTGTCCGGATCCGGCAAGTCGACCCTCGTGCGCTGCCTGACCCGGCTCGTGGAGCCCACGTCGGGCCAGGTGCTGTTCGAGGGCGAGGACATCCTCGCGGCCGACGAGAAGAGGCTGCGCGAACTGCGCAGGCGCAAGTTCTCCATGGTGTTCCAGCACTTCGGCCTGCTGCCGCACCGGCGGGTGCTCGACAACATCTCCTACGGCCTGGAGATCCGCGGCGTCGGCAAGGCCGAGCGCGCGAAGCGGGCCATGGAGGTCGTCGAACTGGTCGGGCTGAGCGGCTACGAGAAGTCCTACCCCGACCAGCTCTCCGGCGGCATGCAGCAGCGCGTCGGGTTGGCACGGGCGCTCGCGGGCGACCCGGACGTCCTGCTGTTCGACGAGCCGTTCTCCGCGCTCGACCCGCTGATCCGCCGGGACATGCAGAACGAGGTCGTCCGGCTGCACCGCGAGGTCGGCAAGACGATGCTGTTCATCACCCACGACCTCGCCGAGGCGCTCAAGCTCGGCGACCGCATCCTGATCATGCGCGACGGCAAGGTCGTGCAGGTCGGCACCGGTGACGAGCTGGTCGGCGCACCGGTGGACGACTACGTGCGCGACTTCGTCCGGGACGTGCCGAAGGCGAACGTGCTGACGCTGAAGTGGATCATGCGCGATCCGCGTCCCGACGACGTGCTGGACGGCCCCGAGCTGGGCCCGGACGTCGTGGTGCGCGACGCCACCCGCGCGGTGCTCGCGGCCGCCGCGCCGGTCAAGGTCGTGAAGGACGGCGAGCTGCTCGGCATCGTCGGCGACGAGGAGATCCTCGCCGTCGTGGCGGGCCAGGAAGCGGACGCCTGATGGCGGCCGTAGCGGTGTCCGGTGTGGACGTTCGCCGCCCGAGCCGCGGCGTGGTCGTCGCGCTGGTCGTGGCCCTGTGGCTGGTGTTGTGGGCCCTGCTCAAGGGTCTGCACACGCTCGCGCTCGGCCCGGCCCAGCTCACCCCGCTGCACCAGAGCCTCAACGACCTCAACGACGCCGTCGGCGCGGGCCGCAACTCCAACCCGCTGTTCCTCTACTTCTTCAACGAGATCCGGCTCGTCATCGACGAGTTCGTGGTCTTCCTCCAGTCCTTGATCTCGCAGCCCGCGTTCGGCAGGCCGCTGCCGCTGATCGGCTGGCTCGGCGTGGTCGCGCTGGTGGCGTTCGTGTCCTACGCGGCGGGCGGCTTCCGGGTCGCGCTGCTGGCCGCCGCCGGGTTCACGTTCCTCGGCTTCCAGGGCCTGTGGCAGGAGAGCATGGACACGCTCGCCCTGACGCTGGCGGCGGTGGTCATCGCGCTGCTGTTCGGCATCCCGATCGGCGTCTGGGCCGGGCTGTCCGACCGGTTCAACAAGATCATCACGCCGGTCCTCGACTTCATGCAGACGATGCCGACGTTCGTCTACCTCGCGCCGCTGACGCTGTTCTTCCTCATCGGCCCGGCGTCCGCGACCATCGCCACGCTGATCTACGCGGCCCCGCCCGCGATCCGGCTCACCGCGTACGGCATCCGCAACGTCCCCGGCGACACCGTCGAGGCCAGCGAGTCGCTCGGCGCGACCCGCGGCCAGACCTTGACGAAGGTCCTGCTGCCCACGGCGAAGCGCACGATCGTCCTGGGCGTCAACCAGACGATGATGGCCGCGCTGTCCATGGTCACCATCGCCGCGCTGATCGACGCGCCCGGCCTCGGCAAGACCGTCGTCAAAGCCCTGCAAACGCTCGACGTCGGCACCGCGTTCAACGCGGGACTGGCGATCGTCGTGCTGGCCATCGTGCTGGACCGCGTCACGACGGCGGCGGGCACGCGGGTCGAACGCGCCCGGCTGAACCGCAACCCGTTGGCCGCCAAGGTCCGCACCGGTGGACTGGTCGGCGGGGGAGTGCTCACCGCCGTGGCGATCTGGCTGTCCTACACCTACGTGTGGGCCGCGGAGTTCCCCATCGACGTGGAGATCGGCAGCTCGATCGCCAAGGGCGTCGCCACCGCCACGGACTGGGTGCAGACCAACCTGTCCGGGATCACCAACGGCCTCAAGGACTTCGTGACGCTGGTCCTCGTCGACCCGTTGCAGTCGGTGCTCACCGGCTCGCCGTGGTGGCTCGTCTCGGCCGCGGTCGTCGCGATCTCCGTGGTGCTGGGCGGGATCCGGGCCGCCATCGCCTCGGCGGTGTGCCTCGGCCTGCTCGTCGCGACCGGCCTGTGGCAGGACGCCATGGCCACGCTCGCGTCCACGCTCGTCGCCACGGCCGCGACCATGGTCCTCGGCGTCGTGATCGGCGTGTGGATGGGCCGCAGCTTCCACGCCGACCGGATCATCCGGCCGGTCCTCGACGCGGCGCAGACCATGCCCGCGTTCGTCTACCTGGTGCCGTTCCTCGCGCTGTTCGCGGCGAGCCGGTTCACCGCCATCGTCGCCGCGGTCGTGTTCGCGGCGCCGGTCGCCATCAAGATCGTCGCCGACGGCATCCGCGCGGTGTCGCCCACGACGGTCGAGGCCGCCACGGCTTCCGGGTCGAGCACGTGGCAGACCATCACCAAGGTGCAGCTGCCCATGGCGCGGCAGGCACTGGTCCTCGCGACCAACCAGGGGCTCATCTACGTGCTGTCGATGGTCGTCGTCGGCGGACTGGTCGGCGCGGGCGCGCTCGGCTACGACGTGGTGGCCGGGTTCTCGCAGGGGCAGCTCTACGGCAAGGGACTCGCGGCCGGGCTGGCCATCGTCGTGCTCGGGGTGCTGCTCGACCGCCTCACGCGCGCCGCGGCGGCACGCTCCGGGCGGGTTTGACCCAGTGGACGCGCTGCCTTCGAGGCGGCGGAACGAGGAGGTTCGATCACGTGGTTCGGTACGGGAAGACCGGCGTGGGCGTCGTGCTCGCCTGCGCGCTCGCGCTGGCGGGGTGCGGCGGCGCCAAGGTCGGTGACACCGGCAGTGCCCAGTCCGGGTCGACCGGCGACTGCGGGACGTTCAACATCGCGGTGAACCCGTGGGTGGGCTACGAGGCCAACGCCGCGGTGCTCGCCGAGGTGGCCGAGAAGCAGCTCGGGTGCAAGGTCACCAAGAAGGACCTCAAGGAAGAGGTCGCCTGGCAGGGCTTCGGCACCGGCGAGGTCGACGCGGTGGTCGAGAACTGGGGCCACGACGACCTGAAGAAGAAGTACATCGACGAGCAGAAGACCGCCGTCTCGGCGGGGTCGACCGGCGTGCAGGGGCAGATCGGCTGGTACGTGCCGCCGTGGCTCGCGAAGGAGCACCCGGACATCACCGACTGGAACAACCTCAACAAGTACGCCGACCTGTTCAAGACCTCGGAGTCCGGCGACAAGGGCCAGCTGCTCGACGGCGACCCCTCGTTCGTCACCAACGACGAGGCGCTCGTGAAGAACCTGAACCTCAACTTCAAGGTCGTCTACGGCGGCAGCGAGACCGCGCTCATCCAGGCGTTCAAGCAGGCCGAGGAGAAGAAGACGCCGCTCATCGGCTACTTCTACTCGCCGCAGTGGCTGCTGTCGCAGGTCAAGCTGGTCAAGGTCAAGCTGCCCGCCTACGCCGCGGGCTGCGACGCCGTGGCCGAGTCGATCGCGTGCGACTACCCGGACTACGACCTGGACAAGATCGTCAGCAAGAAGTTCGCCGACGCCAACGGGCCCGCGTTCCAGCTGGTGAAGAACTTCAAGTGGACGAACGACGACCAGAACCTCGTCGCGAAGTACATCGCCGAGGACAAGATGTCGGCGGACGCGGCGGCCAAGAAGTGGGTCGACGCGAACGCGGACAAGGTCAAGGCCTGGCTGCCCTCGGGCACCAAGTAAGACGGGTTGAACGCTCGTTGGGTTGAACGCTCGCCGAACACCATCCGTATCCCCACTATGGAGGTGGGACCAGTGCGGATCCGTGCTTGGTGGACGTTCGCGGTCGCGGTCCTGTTCACGGTGCTCGCCGTCGGGACCGCGACCGCGCACGGCTCGGTCGTCTCCCCGGTCAGCCGTGCCGCCGCGTGCGGCGTCGACGGCCCGCAGCCCGCGCCCGCGGCCTGCACGGCGGCGCTGTCGGCCAGCGGCCCGAAGGCCGCGACCGAGTGGGACAACATCAGGATCGCCAACGTGAAGGGCAAGGACCGCGAGGTCGTGCCCGACGGCAAGCTGTGCAGCGCGGGCCTGCGCGAGTACGCGGGCCTCGACCTGGCCCGCGCCGACTGGCCGACCACGACGCTGGACACCACCGCGCCCGCGCGGATCACCTACCGGGCGACCATCCCGCACAAGGGCACGTTCCGGCTGTACCTGTCCAAGGACGGCTACCAGCCCCAGGCCGCGCTGCGCTGGCAGGACCTGGAGGAGCAGCCGTTCCTCACCGTCACCGACCCGCCGCTGGTCAAGGACGGCTACGTGCTGCCCGGCAGGCTGCCGCAGGACAAGACCGGCAGGCGGATCATCTACACGATCTGGCAGAACTCGGACACTCCCGACACGTACTACTCGTGCTCCGACGTGACCCTGGTCGCCAAGTCCGCCGCGGGCACGCCCCCCGCCGGCCAGCAGTCCGCGGCCGCTCAGGCCGCCGACCCCGGCCGACCCAAGCCCGGCTCCCTCGGTGAACCGCAGGCCGCCGCCCAGGCCCCGGAGGTCGACCGGCTCGCGGCCGTGGCCGCCAACAAGGGGATCCTGATCCCGGCGGGCATCGTGGTCGTGGGAGCACTCCTCATCGGCGCCGCCCTGTTCTGGCGGCGACGGGAGAGCGCCGCCGCCCAGCGCCGCGAGGGCCGCGTGGGCTGTGTGGGCTGTGTGGGCCGCGTGGGCTGTGTGG
>NZ_JBHYHC010000244.1:5726-7241 GCF_042738955.1 Umezawaea sp. NPDC059074 | reverse complement strand
GGCCACAAGCCCGTGCCCCGCTCTCGCGCTCCGCCCGTTCCCGGCGCGGGGAGCGGACGTCGTTCAGGGGTGCGGGGCGTCCTCAGTTTCCCGCACGGACGGGAAGCGGCGCAGCGTCGGGCTGAGCAGGCTGCCCACCGCGACCACCGCCAGGCACGCCCCGCACACCAGCAGGCTCGTGGTGCTCCGGCCGCCCGCCAGCACCACCATCGCGGTGCCCGCCAACGGTCCCAGCGCGCTCGCGCCCTCAGCGCCCAGGCCGACGATGCCGCTCAACCGACCGCGCAGCTCGTCCGGGGTGACCACCATCTGGTAGGTCATGACGGTGGTGGCGGTGACCGGGATGAAGAACGCGGTCGCGAAGAGCACCAGCCCCAACGGGATCCCCGGCGGGACGAGCGCCATCACCGCCGTCATCGCCGCCGTGACCATCGTGAAGCCGACCACGATCACCGACGACGGCAGCAGGTCGACCATCTTCGAGGCGAACACGGCGCCGAGGATGCCGCCCGCGCCGAGGAACGCCATCATCACGCCGGTCACGCCGGGGGCCAGGTCGTACTCGCCCGACGCGGTCAGCACGATCAGCACCAGCGCGCTGAAGAAGAGCTGGGTGAAGACCAGCCACACCATGGTCGCCCGGATGACCGGGTGCCGGAGCACCCACCGGAAGCCCTCCACGAGGTCCGCGCCGACCCCCGCTTCCTCGTCCTCCTCCACCTCGGCCCGGTACGGCAGGGAGAGGAACAGCAGCGCCGCGAACGAGACGAACAGCATGGCCGCGCCGAGCAGGAACGGCAGCACGTGGTGGACGCCGAACAGCAGGCCCGCCGCCACCGGTCCGAGCAGGTTCGCCACGAACGGGCGGGCCGTGTTGCGCGCAATCGCCTGGGACAGCTGGGAAGTGGGCACCACCTGCGGCAGCGCCGCGTCCTCGGCGGGGGCGAAGACCGAGCCCGCCAGCCCCTCCAGCAGCGCCATGGCCACCAGGTACGGGAAGGGGTCGAGTCCCCTCAGCACCACCAGGCAGCCGACGACCAGCGAGACGATCCGCACGGCCTGGCACACCAGCATGACCCTCTTGCGGTTCCACCGGTCGGCGACCACGCCCGCGGGCACGGTCGCCAGCATCGTCGCCGCCGCGAGCACCGTCAGCACCACGCCCAGTTCCGCGACGGACCCGGAGGTGGCCAGCACCAGCAGGGGGAACGCGATCGCCAGGATCGCGTTGTTCAGCTCCGAGAACAGCAGGCTGGACCACAGGATGTTGTAGTTCCGGTTGCGGGCCAGCGGGGTCTCGACGGACGCCTCGCTCACGGTGTTCTCCTTCCTCTCGGGGCTACTCGGACCGCTTGGCGAGCCGTCCGACGAGCTGGACGCCGTCGACGTCGCCGTCGGACCCGCCGCGCAGGAACCGTCCGGTGTGGACGGTTCCGCCGTCCGGCTCGCGCAGGGTGAACCGCAGATCGTCCACGAAGGACAGGTCCGCGTAGGGCTCGCCGTCGACGGACAGGC
>NZ_JBHYHC010000244.1:0-5716 GCF_042738955.1 Umezawaea sp. NPDC059074 | reverse complement strand
GGCGCGAAGGTGAACTCCGTGTCGCCGTTGGTGTAGCGGCCCGCGCAGGCGGGTGGTGCGGGCACCGGCGACCGGGGTTCGGCCGGGGTGGGGTAGCCGCCGCCCACGGCGACGCCGAGTGCCCGGAGGCCGATGACCACGTCCTCCCACAGCGCCAGGCCGGTGCCCGCGTTGGAGGTGAACGCCACGACCTCGCCGGTGTCGGCGGCGAACCGCAGGTGGCACGAGGTGCCGGAGCCGGTGCCGTCGTGCCCGTGCCAGTCGCGCCCGGCCCACCGGTGCACCGACCAGCCGAGGCCCCAGCCGTCGGCCAGCCCGAACGGCCCGGCCGGGGCGTGGTCGACCCGCATCTCCCGCAGGACGTCGTCGTCGAGCAGCCGCGGCAGGCCCGGATCGCCGAGGTGCAGGCGCGCGAACGTCACGAGGTCGGACGCGTTGAGAGCCAGCGCGCCCGCGGCGGCCTCGACCACCGGCAGGTCCTGCTCCCGGATCGGCACGACCCGGCCGGTGTCGCGGTGCGCCGAGTGGCCCGCGAGGTGCGGCCGCCCGGTCGACGCGCCGACCACGAACGACGGCGTGATCCCCAACGGCCGCAACAGGATCGACCGCACGGCCTCCGCCCAGCCCATGCCCGTGACCGCCTCGACGAGATAGCTGGCGAGGAGGTAACCGATGTTGGAGTAGGAGAAGACGGTCCCGCTGGGGTGCACCAGGCCGTCCGGCGGGCAGTGGTCGCGCACCCAGCGGCCCGGGTCGGTGGTCGTGGTCGTCGCCTCCGGCACCGCGGAGGCGAGTCCGCTGGTGTGCGACAGCACCTGGCGCAGCGTGATCGGTGGCACCGGGTGGGGCAGGTACTCCCCCAGCGGCCTGTCCGGGTCCACGTCGCCGTCGGCGACCAGGACCATCGCCAGGGTCGCGGTGAACGGCTTCGTCAACGACCCCAACGGGAACGCGCACTCCGCCGTGACCGGGTCGCCCGTGCCGTGCAGCCGTTCGCCGACCTCGACCGCGGTCGTCACCCCGCCGACGCGCACCGCGAGCTGGGCGCCGGGAACCCGGTGCTCGGTCGCGGCACGCGTCAGCAGGGCGCGCAGGTCGTCCGGCGTCACCGGTGCGCGCCCCGCTCGACGGCGGCCGCCACGGCGGTCAACGCGGCCCGGAAGTCCACGGCCACCCGTTCCACGGTGTCCTGCCGGTGCCGGGCGGGCGAGTAGTCCCAGTCGAACCGCAGCCGCCCGCCGCGGACCGCGCCGGTGACCGACAGCGCGTACCCGCCGGGGTCCTCCGGGGCCGTCGTGTCGTCGAAGGCGTGGAACAGGGCGCTGTCCTCGGCGTCGCCGACGTCGTCGAGCCCGCCGAGGTAGTTGAACAGCACCGGCGGTCGCGGCCGGTCGGCGAGCACCGTGCCCGGCGTCCCCCTCGGGCTCAGGTACCGCAGCGCGCCGTAGCCGAGACCGTTGCCCGGCACCGCGCGCAGCTGCCCGCGGATCGACCTGACCAGCCAGGGCCAGTCCGGCTCGCCCGGCGGCACGTGCAGCGCCACCGGGAACACCGACGTGAACCAGCCGACGGTGCGGGAGAGGTCGACGTCGTCGAAGAGGTCCTCCCGGCCGTGGCCCTCCAGGTCCACCACCACCCGGTCGTCCCCGGTCCACCGGGACAGCGCCCACGCCAGGCCGCACAGCAGCACGTCGTTGATCCTCGTGCGGAGCACGGCGGGCGCGTCCCGCAGCAGCACGGCCGTGGTGCGGGGGTCGAGCAGGGCCGTGACGGTGCCCTGCTCGACCGACGTCGCGGGGCGGGTGTCGACCGGCAGCGGCACGGCGTCGGGCACCGCGGTCCAGTGGTCCACCTCGTGGTCGAACCCGCCCTCGGCCACGTGCTCGACCAGCCGGTTCGCCCAGTGCCGGAACGACGTGGTCTTGGCGCCCAGGTCCACCGCCGCTCCCCCGGCGACTTGCCGGTAGGCGGTCTCCAGGTCGTCGAGCAGGATCCGCCAGGACACGCCGTCCACGACGAGGTGGTGCGCGGTCAGGTACAGCCGCGGCCCGCGGTCGTCGCCCAGGTGGCACAGCAGGGCGCGCAGCAGCGGACCGGTCCGCACGTCGAGCGCCGCGTCGGTCTTCGCCAGCAGCTTCCGCAACTCCAAGCGCGGGTTCCCGGTCGCCGCCAGGTCGTGCTCGGTGAACGGCCGCCCGTGCTCGGCGGGCGCGTTCTCCTGCCGCCACCGGCCGTCCTCGCGGCGGAACCGCAGGCGCAGCGCGTCGTGGTGCGCCACGACGCCGTCCACCGCGGTCCGCAGCGCCTCGACGTCCACGCCCGCCACCAGTTCCGCCAGCACCGACTGGGTCAGCGCGGCCGGGACCTCGGGCTCACCCGCGAAGAACTCCCGCTGCACAGGGGTGAGCGGCACCGCGCCGGACACCGCGCCCTGCTCGGCCTCGACGTCCTCCACCCGGCCGACCGCGGCGGCCAGTTCCTCGATCGTCTGGTGCAGGAACAGGTCGCGCGCCGACGCGTCCAGGCCCGCCTTCCTGGCCTGGAAGACCAGCTGGATGCTGAGGATCGAGTCGCCGCCGAGGTCGAAGAAGTTGTCCAGCACGCCGATCCTCCCGACCTCCAGGCCCAGCACGCCCGCCCACACCTCCGCCCACGCGGCCTCGACGGGGTTGCGCGGGGCCACGTGGGTCGCCTCGACCCCGTCGGCGGGCGCGGGCTCCGGCAGGGCTTTCCGGTCCACCGTGCCGGTCGGCCCGATCGGCAGGGCCTCCAGCACGGTCACCGTCGTCGGCACCGCGTACGCGGGCAGGAGGTCGGCGAGGAAGGCCCGCAGCGCGTCGGACCGGAGGTCCGTCTCGGGAGCGGGAACGGCGTACCCGCGCAGCCTGCCGTCCGGTCCCAGCACCACCGCGGCGGCGGCCACGTGCGGGTGCCGGACCAGCGCGTTCTCCACCTCTGAGGGTTCCACCCGGAACCCGCGCACCTTCACCTGGTCGTCCACCCGGCCGAGGAACTCCAGGTTCCCGTCCCCGCGCCACCGTGCCCGGTCGCCGGTGCGGTACACCCTGGCTCCCCCGCCGAGCGGGTCGACGGGGAACC
This sequence comes from Umezawaea sp. NPDC059074, assembly GCF_042738955.1. Lineage (NCBI taxonomy): Bacteria > Bacillati > Actinomycetota > Actinomycetes > Pseudonocardiales > Pseudonocardiaceae > Umezawaea > Umezawaea sp. NPDC059074. Next base: position 2,617 of record NZ_JBHYHC010000244.1, on the reverse strand, counting down.
GCCGCTCCGTCTGCTCGGGGGCGTTCCAGTACCCGAGCGCCACACCCGGCCCGCCGACGTGCACCTCGCCCACGACCCCCACGGGCACCAGCCGCCCGGCGCCGTCGAGCACGCGCACGTCGGTGTCGGCCAGCGGCCTGCCGATCGGCACCAAGGGCGCGTCGTCCAGCGAGCCGGTGGAGGCGACGAACACGGTGGCGTCGACGGTGGTCTCCGTAGCGCCGTAGGCGTTGACCACCTTGGTCTCCGGGCCGAACCGGTCGAGCAGCTCGGCGCAGTCGGCGGTGGGCCAGCCCTCCGAGCCGACCGCCAGCACCCGCACCGCGTCGAGCCGGATGTCGTGCTCGGCCAGCTCGCGGGCGATGGCGGTGGCCAGCGACGGCACCGTGACCAGCACCTGCGCCCCGGTCTCGATCGCGAGGTCCACCAGCGCGGGCACGTCGGTGACGACCTCCTGCGGGCAGATCACCATGTCCCCGCCGAACACGGCCGACAGCAGGAAGTCCGCGAAGAACAGGTCGACGCCGAAGCCGGACACCGACAGGCAGGTCGGCCTCATCACGGTCAACCCGTAGGCGTGGTCCCACGCCCGGCAGATGTGGTGGACGCTCCGGTGGGAGATCATCACGCCCTTGGGCCTGCCGGTCGTGCCGGAGGTGTAGACGACGTAGGCCAGGTCGTCCGGGGCGACGTCGGTGGTCGGCGGCTCCGGCGACGCGGCGTCCACCAGGTCGCCCACCTCGTCCAGGCACACGACCTCGCCACCGCCCACCTTGTCCGCCAGCCGCCGCTCGGTGAGCACCACCGGCGCGGCGGCGTCGACGACCATCCGCTCCAGCACCAGCGCCGGGTGCCGGGGGTCCAGCGGGACGAACGCGGCCCCCGCCTTGAGCACGGCGAGCAGCGCCACGACGGCCTCCACGGACCGGTCGAGGCACACCCCGACGAGCGTGCCCGGCCGCGCGCCGAGGTCGACGAGGACGTTGGCCAGCCGGTTCGACCTCACCTCCAGCTCGGCGAAGGTCAGCTCCACGTCCGCGTCGCCGACGGCGACCGCGTACGGCGTGCGTCGGGCCTGGTCGGTGAACAGCTCGTGGGCGCAGCGGGCCTCGACCGGGTCGAGCCGCGCGCCGCGGCCCAACTCGACCAGTGCCCCGACCTCGGCCTCGGTGAGCAGCCGCGCCGCGGTCAGCGGTGCCGCCGGTTCGGCCACCACCGCTTCCACCAGCGTGCGCAGGTGTCCGGCGATCCGCTCGATCGTGGACCGGTCGAACAGGCCGGTGCTGTAGCTGATCGCGAACCCGAGGCCGCCGTCGGCGAAGCCGAAGTCGAAGCCCAGGTCGTGGCCGACGTCGGTCGCGCCGACCGGCAGCTCGCGCACGGCCAGGTCGCCGAACTCGACGTCGGGCGACGGGGTGTTCAGGGCGACGACGACCTCCACGAGCGCGTTCCGGCTCGGATCGCGCTCGGTGGCCACCGCCTCCACGACGCGCTCGAACGGCACGTCGTCGTGCTCGAACGCGGACAGCACCGTCGACCGGACCTCGGTGAGGAGGTCGGCGAACGACCGGGATTCGTCCACAATGGACCGGAGTACGACCGTGTTGACGAAGAGGCCGACCAGCCCCTCCAGCTCCAGCCCGCGCCTGCCCGAGGTGACCGTGCCCACCGCGATGTCCCGCTGGCCGCAGAGCCGTGCCAGCAGGAGTTGGACCAGCGCCACCAGTGCCATGAACACGGTGGCGTCCCGCGTCGCGGCCACCTCGCGGAGCCGGTCGACCAGCTCGGCGGGCAGGGCGGACACGACGGACGCCCCCGCGGAGGAGCGGACGGCCGGGTACTGCCGGTCGACCGGGAGGTGAAGCGGCGGTATGCCGTCCAATGTGGACCGCCAGTACTCGATCCCCTTCTCCCGCGCGGAGTCCGCTTCGCGCTGCCACACGGCGTAGTCGCGGTACCGCACCGGCAGGTCGGGCAGCTCGGCGACCGATCCCCGTGTCCGTGCGGCGTAGCAGGCGGCCAGCTCGCCCACGAGCACGCCGCCGGACCAGCCGTCCGTCACGATGTGGTGGGCCACCAGCGCCAGCACGTGGTCCTCGGCCCCGAGGCGCACCAGCCTGGGCCGCACGACGGGGCCGTGACGGAGGTCGAAGGGCGTGGTCGTCTCATCGTGCAGGCACCGCTCAAGCGCGGCCTCCGGGTCGGGCGCGGCCGAGAGGTCTACCAGCTCGAACGCGACGGGCGACGGTGGGTGGACCACCTGCGCGCCCCGGCCGTCCACGGTCTCGAACGTCGTCCGCAGCGGCTCGTGCCGGTCCACCACGTCGGTCAGCGCGGCGTCGAGCGCGGCGGTGTCCAGCGCGCCGGTGAGCCGCAGCGCGAGCACGGTCGCGTGCTCGGTGCTGTCCGGGTCGAACTCCGTGAGGAACCACAGCCGTTCCTGCGCCGAGGACAACGGGATCGGCCCGTCGCGGTCCACCCGGACGACGGGGTCCACGCGCCCGCCGCCGAGCGCCTCGGCGAGCCCGGCGATCGTGGGCGTGTCGAACAGCTGCCGCGGGGTGGGGGCCGATCCCAGCCGCGCCCGGACGCGGGACAGCACCCGGATGCCCAGGAT
>NZ_JBHYHC010000243.1:0-7508 GCF_042738955.1 Umezawaea sp. NPDC059074 | reverse complement strand
GCCTTTTGGCCCGATCAAGGGGCAAATCTAGGGGCCCCAAATCAAATCGGACACAGCGGGCTGGAAATCGAAGCCGCCGACCGGCCAGGCTGGAAATCGAAGCCGCCGACCAGCCCAGCTGGAAGCCGGAGCCGCCGCGTGAGCGGGCTGGGACAGGCAGTCGGAAATCAGGCGGTCTTGTCGATGGTGGCGCTGGCCAGCACCAGATCACCCTCGGCATCCGGGCGGTACAGGGCCACCGCCTGACCGGGGGCCACCCCGGTCAAGGGCTCACGCAGGTGAACCTGGAGCCGATCCCCCACCAGCTCGGCGACAGCCGGAGCAGTCCCACCATGCGCACGGACCTGCGCCACGCACTCCACCGGCCCGTCCAACGGAACCCCGTTCGGCCACGAAGCCCGAACAGCGACGATCTCCGTCACCGCCAACTTCTCCGCCGCGCCAACCCGAACGTTCCCCGACACCGGCTCCAAGGACAGCACATACCGAGGACGGCCGTCAGAAGCCGGAGCGTCGATGCCCAAGCCCTTGCGCTGGCCGATCGTGAACTCGTGCACGCCCGCGTGCCTGCCCAGGACCGCGCCGGTTTCGTCGTCGATCAGCAGGCCCGGTGACTGGCCCAGGCGGTTGCCGAGGAACTTCTGGGTGTCGCCGTCGGGGATGAAGCAGATGTCGTGGCTGTCCGGCTTCTCCGCCACGCCAAGGCCCCGTGCGGTGGCTTCGGCTCGGACGTCGGCCTTGGTGGTGTCGCCCAACGGGAACATGGCGTGGGAGAGCTGTTCGTGCGTGAGGGACGCCAGTACGTACGACTGGTCCTTGGCGTCGTCTGCGCTTCTGCGCAGCTCGACCACGCCGTCCTCTGTGGACAGTCTGGCGTAGTGGCCGGTGCAGACGGCGTCGAAGCCCAAGGCGATGGCCTTGTCCAGCAGAGCCTCGAACTTGATTCGTTCGTTGCAGCGCAGGCAGGGGTTGGGGGTGCGGCCTGCCGCGTATTCCGCGACGAAGTCGTCCACCACGTCCTCGGTGAAGCGTTCGGCGAAGTCCCACACGTAGAACGGGATGCCCATCAGGTCTGCCGCGCGCCTGGCGTCGTGGGCGTCCTCGATGGTGCAGCAGCCCCGTGCGCCTGTGCGGAGGGTGCCGGGCTTTGCGGAGAGGGCCAGGTGGACGCCGGTGACGTCGTGGCCCGCTTCTACCGCGCGGGCGGCCGCTACCGCCGAGTCGACGCCGCCGCTCATCGCCGCCAGGACACGCATGGGGCCTACACCTCCGCCTTGATGTTCTTGTCGCGTGAACGGCGCATGCCCGCGAGGCCTGCGCTGCGGGCGCGGTCCACCACCGGGCCGATGGCGTCCGTGAGGTCCTGCACGTCCTGGGCGGTCGAGGTGTGGCCCAGGGAGAAGCGGAGTGAACCTCGTGCCAAGGCGGGTTCCACGTCCATGGCCAAGAGGACGTGGCTGGGTTGGGCCACGCCCGCTGTGCAGGCCGAGCCGGTGGAGCACTCGATGCCCTTGGCGTCCAGGAGCATCAGGAGGCTGTCGCCCTCACAGCCGGGGAACGTGATGTGGGCGTTGCCCGGTAGCCGTTGGGGGCCGGGGTCGCCGTTGACGATCGCGTCGGGGACCACGCGGCGGACGTTGGCGATCAGGTCGTCTCTGAGCGCGGCTACCGTGGCGGCGTTCGCGGGCTGGTCCTCGACCGCTCGGCGGACGGCCGCGGCCAAGCCGACGATGGCGGGGACGTCGAGGGTGCCGGAGCGGACGTCCCGCTCCTGGCCGCCGCCGTGGAGCAGCGGGGTGGCGGCGACGTCGCGGCCGAGCAGCAGGACACCCACGCCGTACGGGCCGCCGACCTTGTGGCCGGTCATGGTGAGGGCGTTCGCGCCGGACGCGGTGAAGTCGACCGGGACCGCGCCGACCGCCTGCACGGCGTCGGTGTGGAACGGGACGCCGTGCGCGGCGCAGACGGCCGCCAGCTCGGCGACGGGGTTGATGGTGCCGACCTCGTTGTTCGCCCACATGGCCGTGACGACCGCCACGTCGTCGCCCTGGAGGGCCTCGCGCAGCACGTCCGGGTGGACGCGGCCGTGGCCGTCGGTCTCCAGCCAGGTGACCTCGGCGCCGTCCTGGTCCGCGAGCCACTGGACCGCGTCGAGCACGGCGTGGTGCTCGACCGCCGAGGCGAGGATCCGCCTGCGGCGGGGATCGGCCGCTCGGCGGGACCAGAAGATCCCCTTGACGGCCAGGTTGTCGCTCTCGGTGCCGCCGCCGGTGAAGATGACCTCGGACGGGCGGGCGCCCAGGGCGTCCGCGATGTCCTCGCGCGATTCCTCGACGGCGCGGCGGGCCCGCCTGCCGGAGGTGTGCAGCGAGGAGGCGTTGCCCAGGGTGGACAAAGCCCGCGTCATCGCCGTGATCGCATCCGGGTGCATCGGCGTGGTGGCAGCATGATCGAGGTAGGCCATCGCGTTCCCAGGGTAGCCCGTTCAGGCAACGGGCTTGGTGCGCGGACCCGTGAGGAACGCGCCGAGCACCGCCAGCGCCGCCATCGCGAGGTCGAACGGGATGATCGCGGCGGTCGGGGCGGCCGTCGAGGCGAACGTGGCGACCACGACGCCGCCGAGGCCGACCAGGAACGCGGAGCCCAGCATGTCGCTGATCTGCACCGCCGAGGAGTTGAAGCCGCGGTCGGCGTCCGTGGAGGCCGCCAGGACGAGCACGCTGACGCTGGACACCGCCAGGCCCATGCCCGAGCCCGCGATGGCCCACAGCGGGGCCGTGGCCCACGCCGGACCCCACTCGGGGGCGATCAGCGTCACGCCCGCGATGCCCGTGGCGTTGAGCACAAAACCCCAGCGGACCAGGCTGCCGCGCGGGATGTCCGGCCTGCGGGACTGCCAGAGCGACGCGGCGCACCAGCCGAGCGCGCTGAGCGTGAGCGGGATGCCCGCCTCGATCGGCGAGTAGCCGTGGACCGACGTGAGCGTGAGGGGGATGAACGCCTCGGTCGCGAAGAACGAGCCCGCGAGCATCCCGCGGGCCAGCACGGCGACCGGCAGACCGCGGCGGGCGGTGAGCGTGCCCTTGGGGAGCAGCACGCGCAGCGACGGCACCAGCACCACGAGCCCGGCCACGCCCAGGACGAGGTTCAGGCCGCTCGGGTGCTGGGCGGCCCAGCTCAACGCCGAGACGCCCACCCCGCTGCCGACGGCGGCGGGCACCAGGCCGCGGCGGGCCGGGACCGCGCCGTCGGCGTGCTTCGGCAGGGTCCGCAGCACCGGGACGAGCAGCAGGAAGCCGATCAGCACCAGCGGGGCCAGCGCGAGGAACACCAGCCGCCACGTGAGGTGCTCGGTGAAGAAGCCCGCGAGCGCGGGACCGACCAGCGACGGCACCACCCAGGCGGCGGCGAGCACCCCGAACACCGCGGGGCGGTCGCGCTCCGGGTAGACGAGGCCGATCACCACGTAGATGGCCACGATCTGCACGCCCGCGCCGAACCCCTGGAGCACCCGCCCGGCGAGCAGCACCCCCATGTCCTGGGCGAACCCGGCGATCAGCAGACCGGCGAGGAACACCAGCGGACCGGCCAGCAGCGCGGGCTTGGGGCCGCGCAGGTCGCAGAAGCGGCCGGACAGCACCGTCGCGACCACGCTGGAGGCGAGGAACGCCACGAACGGCCACGCGTACAGCTCGTCGCCGTGCAGGTCCGACACCATCCGCGGCATCGCGGTGCTGACCCCCATCGCCTCGAACGCCAGCAGCGTCACCAGGAGGACGATCCCGGCGGTCGGTCCCCGGCGGTCCGGGGACCACAACCTGCTGCTCTCGGCGCTCTCGGTGGTGGTCACCGCCCTATCGTTCAACCTCCACCGGGGTGGAGGTCAAGTTGATATGCGCCCTGGTCGCGGCCGTGCCGTGCACGACGCGCTCCGCGGCGCGCTGGGCGAGGCCGGCGAGTTCACGCCGAGTTGCCGCCCGGCCGGGCGCGATCTCGTCCAGCACGTGCACCTCGACGACGAGCCCCCGCAGCCGGACGACCCGGCGAACGGAGTCGACGAGCGTGTCCGTGCCGACGAACGCCGGGGACGTCGTGGGCGTGCCGTCGGCGAGCCGGTAGCGCAGCACGACCGGGCGCACCGGCACACCGGCGTCCAGCGCTGCCTGGAACAGCGCGGGCCGGTAGCCGCCGGAGGCCAGTCCGCACCACGTGGTGCCCTCGGCGTGGATGCCGACCGCCGCGCCCTCGCGCAGCGCGCCCGCCAGCTCGGCGACCGTGCCGGGCAGCAGCGACAGGCGCTCGCGGTCCAGGTAGACGGTCCGGGCGGCGGTGATGATCCGACCCAGCACCGGCCAGTCGCGGATGTCGCGCTTGGCGACCATCCGGATCGGCTGCACGCCGTCGATCGCCAGTTCGTCCAGCCAGGACACGTGGTTGCTGACCACCAGCACCCCGCGGCCCGGCGTCTCCTGGAAGCGGTCGGGGCCGTGGACCTCGATGCGGGCCCCGAAGGCCCTCGCCAGGGTGCGGAACCAGTGGCGCAGCACGGTTTCGCGCGCGTTGCCGCGCAGCAGCAGGACGAAGGCGCCCGCCAGCAGGACGGTGACGGCGGCGACCAAGCGGAACGCGGCCCGGAAGGCCCCGACCGTCGGGGCGGAACGGTCCAGGCAGCCCTCACCGCACGGCGAGTTCGGCATCCACGCGTGCGTCACGGCTCCTCCCCCAGGAAGAACTTGAGGTACCTCTTGTCCATCTGCGAGGGGTTCATCAGGACGAACAGGTCCGCGACCCCGAAGTCCGGGTCGTGCGCGGGCGGGCCGCACACCTTCGCGCCCATCCGCAGGTAGCCCTTGAGCAGCGGCGGCAACTGGGTCTTCGCGGGCGCCGCGCCGGGCGTCCACGGCGACAGCGGCCGGACCCGGAACTCCTCGGCCGCGTAGTGCTTGGCGCGCACGGTCTCCCACACGCCCGACGCGTGCTCGCCGCCGTCCGCCAGCGACACCGACGCGCACCCGGCGAGCCAGGTGTGGCCGGACAGCAGCATGTACCGCGCGATCCCGGCCCACACCAGGCTGACGACCGCTCCGCTGCGGTGGTCGGGGTGCACGCAGGACCGACCGGTCTCCACCAGCGTGTGGCGCAGGTGTGCCAGGTTGGTGAGGTCGAACTCGGTCTCGGAGTAGAAGCCGCCTGCCTCCCGAGCGCGGTCCGGAGGCAGCATCCGGTACGTGCCCACGATCTCGCCGGACGAGTCGTCGCGGACCACCAGGTGGTCGCAGAACTCGTCGAACCGGTCGACGTCGTGACCTGGGACGGACGTGTGCAGGGAAGCGCCCACCTCGTCGGCGAACACCTGGTGGCGGAGCCGTTGTGCGGCAACGACTTCCGCGCTGTCACGCGCGACAAGGAGGGAGTACCCTGGCGTGCCGGTCGCGGGCCTCGCGGTGCTGACAAGCAGTTGCGGCTGCGTCATGGCTCAAGGTCTACCGACCTGATGGGTACCGGCGGCAGGTCGAAGCGATGACGCGTACGTGCCATCTCGATGAATGGCCGGTTCTCAGGTTCCGCTCAGGAAGGCCTGCTATCGCGGAGTAACACCCGCGCGGCGGGCCTCGATGAGTCCAGCACTCGCACACGCAAGGAGATTCCACGTGGAGGTCAGGCGGTTCCGCCCACCACCGGGATGGCCACGGCCGCCCCAGGGATGGGTGCCTCCCCCTGGCTGGGCACCGGACCCGTCCTGGCCGCCCGCACCAGCGGGCTGGCAGTTCTGGGGCCCGGTGGCCCAGGCGCACCTGACCGCACCGGTCCCCCGGATCAAGGTGCCGGTCATACCGCCGCCCGCTTCCAACGGCTTCGGCAGCCGCCGCAAGGCGTTGGAAGCGGAGAACGCCCAACTCCGCCAGGCGTTGGCGAGCGCGGGCGACCTGGAGGACTCGGTGCGCGCCGAGGGCATCAGGATGATGGAGGCCCAACTCCAGGACGTCCTGGCCCAGATCTCCCGCGCCCGCGCCGAGTTGGAGGCCGTCCGCGACGAGCTGATCAACGCCTCGGACGTGGCTCTCCTGCAGGCAGCGGGTGTGTATGCGTATGCGCACCCGCTGGACGACGCCGTGGCGTACCGGGAACGGATCGTGGCCCTCAAGGAGGACACGAAGGCGTACGTGCGCACCGGCAACGCCGTCACGGCGACGACGAGCTGGCAGGTGAACGGGTCGTTGAGCGAGGGGAAGAAACTGGTCGACGACTTCTCCAAGCTGCTGCTCCGCGCGTACAACACCGAAGCCGACAACTGCGTCCGCACGGTGAAACCGCAATCGCGGCAGAACTCGGTGGAGCGGCTGACGAAGATCTCGGAGTCGATCGCCAGGCTGGGGCAGGCGATGGAGATCCGGATCGACGACCGGTACCACCGGTTGAGGTGCGCGGAAATCGTGCTGACGGCCGATTACCGGGCGAGGGTGGAAGCCGAGAAGGAAGAAGCTCGGGCCGTTCGGGAAGAGATGAAGGAACAAGCGGCGGCGGCTCGGGACTACGAGCGGGCGCGGGCGAAGTGGGACAAGGAACAGGCGCACGTCGAAAGCTCGCTGGCGGCGTTGCTGCGGCGGGGCGACGGGGATTCCGTGGCGGCGTTGGCGTTCCGGTCGCGGTTGGAGGAGATCGAAGCCGCGCGGCTGGAGGTCGAGGAGATCGCCGGGAACGCGCGGGCCGGGCACGTTTACGTGATCAGCAACATCGGGGCGTTCGGGGACGGCGTGGTGAAGATCGGGATGACGCGGCGGCTGGATCCGTACGACCGGATCCGGGAACTCGGAGACGCTTCGGTGCCGTTCCGGTTCGACGTGCACGCGCTGGTGCAGAACGCTGATGCGGTGGGGTTGGTGCGGGAACTGCACGAGAGATTCGCGGAGAGACGGATCAACCGGGTGAATCCCCGGCGGGAGTTCTTCCGGGCAACACCGGGGGAAGTGCTGGCGGCGTTGCGGGAGATTCCGGGGGCGGACGTGGTGGAGTTCGTGGAACGGCCAGAGGCACCGGAGTGGCGGGCCAGTACGCCTTGAGGGGTGGGGTTGGCGGCTGACCGGGCTTGGGTCTGACGGCTGGGGTTGGGGCTGGAGTCTGGGGACGGGTGTTGGGCTCCGGCCGGACCTGGGGACTGGGGTTGGGCTCCGGCCTGGGGACCGGCGTTAAGCCCTGGCCGGAGCCGGCGACTGGCGTTGGGCTCTAGCCTCGGGACTGGTGTTGAGCCTTGGCCCAGGACCTGGGGACTGGCGTTGCGCTCTCGCCGGAGCCTGGGGATTGGGTCTTGCCCTGGACTGGATCTCGCGCCTGCTGACCAGCGCTGTGCCTGGTCTGGAACCTCGGGACTGGCGTTGTCTTGGGCTCGACCCCGTGCCTGCTGGCGGCCTGAATCTCAAGCGGGCGCACGCAACTGGACCATCGCCCGAGCAGTCCCCTCCCTGCACCCCGATCCGAAGCGCCTTCGCACCCGTTTTGTCTTGTCAAGG
>NZ_JBHYHC010000242.1:0-7594 GCF_042738955.1 Umezawaea sp. NPDC059074 | reverse complement strand
CAAGCAGGTCGCGCTGACGATCCTCGGCGACGGCCTCCTGCCCGGCGACCACCGCATCGAGTCGGTCGACTCCGAGGGCCTGTGGGTGCACAGCCGCTCGCACCGGTTCCCGCTGCGCGAGATGAGCGACGGCTACCGGACCGTGGTCGCGCTGGTGGTGGACCTGCTCAAGCAGCTGCACGAGGCCTACGGCGAACTGCACCTGGTCGAGGTGGACGACGTGCCGGTGGTGGAGACGCCGGGCGTGGTGATCATCGACGAGGTCGACGCGCACCTGCACGTGTCGTGGCAGAAGCGCATCGGGGAGTGGCTCAAGTCGCACTTCCCGGCCATCCAGTTCATCGTCACCACGCACAGCCCGTACATCTGCCAGTCCGCCGACGCGTCCGGGCTGATCCGGCTGCCCGGCCCGGACGAGCAGGCGCCGCCGCAGACCGTGGGGGAGCCGCTGTGGGAGCGCGTGGTCTACGGCAGCGGCGACGACGCCGTGCTCTCGGCGTTGTTCGGGCTGGACACCGCGTACTCGCCGCGGGCGATCGCGCTGCGCGACGAGCTGGTCCGCCTGGAGGTCTCCGTCCTGGCGGGCACCGCCGACGACGAGGAGCGCGGCCGTTACCAGGCGCTCAAGTCCCGGTTGACCAGCTCGCCGGTCGCCAGGGTCGGCGAGGTGGCCGCGCGGGTGACGTCGACCTCGCCGGACGAGCGGTGATCAGGCTCCACCGCCCCGCCGTCCCGGCGGCGCTCCAGGACACCCTGGAGACCCTGACCGACCTCATCGGCGCGAAGGCGACGCCGAGGTCCAGGGTCACCGAGGCGCGCAGGCTGTGGAAGGGGCGGCGCGCCGTGCACGCCGACCTGCGGGTCGAACTGGCCCGGTTCGCCGCGGGGCACGACCGCTGCATGTACTGCGGCGACAACGAGGGCACGGACATCGACCACTACCAGCCGCTCGCGCTGGCCCCGCTGCTGGCGTTCACCTGGCTCAACCACCTGCTGGCGTGCTCGCGCTGCAACAGCCACTTCAAGCGCGACCTGTTCCCGGTCGACGACGAGGGCGTCCCGCTGATCCTGGACCCGACCCGCGACGACCCGTTCGACCACCTCGTGCTGTCGTTGAGCGTCGGCCGCTACGCGCCGCTGACCGAGCGGGGTGCGACCACGATCGCCGTGTGCGGCCTGAACCGCGACACGCTCACCCGCGGCAGGCAGACCGCGTACGACACGATGACGCTCGTCCTGGCCCAGTGGGGCGAGGCGGTCGCCGTGTCCGACGCGACGACGATGAACATGGTCGTCCGCACCATCCGCGAACAGCCCTTCGCCGACGTCTGCCAGGCCATGCTCCGCTACGCGAACGCGCCCGGAGCCGTGGACGTGTTCGCCGACCGCCCCCACCTGCTGCCGCTGCTGCGGTCGACGGGCCTGCGCTCGACGGTGCTGTCGGCGTGACGTCCGGCCGGTAGGCTCGCCGGGCGTGGCTCTGCCGCGGAGTGTCGCCGACGGGGTGGAGGAGGACGATGGCGTCGATCACGCGCGGGTCCAGGTCCCCCGCGGGACCGTCGGCGAGCGAGGTCCACATCCTGGAGGCCACCCGGCGCCTGCTCGACCAGGGCGAGCGGTTCACCGAGTTGAGCGTCCAGCGGATCATCGCCGAGGCGGGCGTCGCCCGCGCCACGTTCTACAGCCACTTCCGGGACAAGACCGAGCTGATCACCCGGCTCACCGGCGACCTGCGGGAACAGCTGCTGCGGATGGCGCGGTCGTGGGATCCGGGAGCGGGCGAGGACGGGGCGGACCGGTACGCGCGGTTCTTCGTGGAGATGATCGCGGCGCACCGGGCGAACGGGCCGCTGCTCGCGGCCCTGCGCGAGGTGTCGAGCTACGACACGGCGGTGCGGGACTTCTACGCGGCCGACCTGGAGGGGTTCGACGAGGCCGTCCTGCGGACCCTGGTCGAGCAGCAGCGCGGCGGCGACACCCCGGCGGACGTGGACGTGGTCGCCGCGAGCCGGGTGATCGTGTGGGGCGGCGCGCAGGCCATCGCCCGGCACATCGAGGTCGACGACGGCGGCGGGGACGCCGCGTTCGCCCGTGAGCTCGGCTGGATCTGGTGGTACGGCGCGTACCGCAGGCCCGCGGCGGACCAGGGCCGCTGACCGTTCTCGATTTCGGGATGCGGCCGTCCGGCGACTGGCTTAAGGTGGCCGTGGCTGCCAGGAAGCCACCGGTCCGCGGGAATGGGCTCAGCCCACCTGGTGCGTGCAGTTCCCTGTCGCATTCGCTCTCCTTTCGGCCCGACCACGCGGACATCGGGCGTTCGAGAGGAGATCGCTGTGCCGACCCTTGACCTGCCCGACCGTCCCCACCTCGACAGCTTCCGCAGGCAGGCGCGTGCCCTGCAACGGGCCGTTCGGGCGGGTGAACCCCGAGCGCTCTCGCGGCTGGCCCTCCACCACCCCGGCGCGGTGCCCGACGGGCTCCGGCTCAGCACGGCGCAGCTGGTGGTCGCCCGCGAGTACGGGTTCGCGAGCTGGTCCCGGCTCCTGCGCTACCTGGAGACCGTGGCCGAGCACGGCTGGGAGACCAGGCTCGGAGCGGTGGCCGCGGCCGACCCGGCCGAGGAGTTCTGCCGCCTCGGGTGCCTGACGTACAGCGGCGAGGACGGGCCGGAGCGGTGGGCGCTGGCGCGGCGACTGCCTGCCGAGCACCCCGATCTCCTGTCGGGGAACGTCTTCGCCGCCGCGACGGCCGCGGATCCGGACGCCGTCGGCAGGTTGCTGGCCGAACGGCCGGAGCGGGCCGTCGAACGGGGTGGGCCGCTGGGGTGGCGGCCGCTGTTCCACCTCGCCTACTCGCGGGTCGACCCGGAAGTGCCGGTCGACCGGGTGCTCGCGGTCGCCCGGCTGCTGCTCGACGCGGGCGCGGATCCCAACGACGGCTACCTGTTCGACGCCCTGCCGTCGCCGTTCACCGTGCTGACCGGGGTGTTCGGGCACGGGGAGTCGGGCGCGCGCCGCCAACCCCGCCACCCGCACTGGCGGGAGCTGGCGACACTGCTGCTGGACGCGGGAGCCGACCCCAACGACGCTCAAACCTTGTACAACCGGATGTTCGCGCCGGACGACTCCCACCTGGAGCTGTTGTTCGAGTACGGGCTCGGCACCGGCGACGGCGGTCCGTGGCGCGCGCGGATCCCGGAGTCGGCCTCGCCCGAACGGCTGCTGCGCGTGCAGCTGCGTTGGGCCATCGAGCACCACCAACCCGCCAGGGTGCGGCTGCTGGTGGAGCACGGCGTCGACTTCCGCTCGCCGTTCGAGGGGGACGGGCCCGTGTGGAGTCCCGGCGACGGCCGGACGCCCGTCGACCTGGCACTGCTCACCGGTGGCTCCGAGATCGCCGACCACCTCCTCGCGGCGGGCGCGCCACAGCCTCCCGAGGATCCCGTGCGCGACCTGATCGCCGCGGTGTTCCGCGCGGACCGGGCGGCGGTGGAGCGGGTCCGGGAGGGCCGTCCCGACGTCGTCGAGGGAGCCAGGCACGACCGTCCGGGGCTCGTCGTGTGGGCCGCGGCCAGCGCGTCGGTCGAGACGGTGGAACTGCTCGTGGAACTGGGTTTCGACGTGAACGCGTACGGGCGCGCTGACGCGCCGGTCGAGCAACCGTGGGAGACCGCGTTGCACCACAGCGCGGGCAACGGCGACGTCGACCTCACCCGGCGGCTGCTCGACCTGGGGGCCGACCCGGAACTCCGCGACCAGCGGTTCGACGCGACGCCGCTGGACTGGGCGCGGCGCTTCCAGCACCAGGCGACCGTCGAACTGCTCGGCAGGCGCGGTTCTGTCGGACCCTCGCACTAGGGTCCGCGGCACCGAACCGAGTGAGGAGCTTGACGTGACGGTCCGAAGTGGACAGTTGAGCATGGAAGACCGGTCCTCGACGACATCATTCGACTCCGAGGCCGCCGCGTCCGCGCACGTCGACGAGTCGATCGCGGCGAAGAAGGAGGAGGGGTACGTGAGCGTGCCCGTCTTCACCATGCCCGCCGAGTGGCGTCCGCACGTGCATGTGCGGCGTGGCGGTGGTTTGCGGAGTGACGCGGTGGTCCTGGTCGGCGCGGTGGAGCGGGTGCGCGCGACGGTGGCCGAGCGGTTGCCGGAGGTGGAAGCCGTCCTGGCCGCCGTGGAGAGCGATCAGGAGTTGGTCGCCGCGGCCCGTGCGCACCTGGCGGGCGGGGTTTCGCCGCTCGGCGCGGCGGTGACGGCAGTGGTGCTCGGGTCCGAGGCGGTGGCGGCCGACGCGTGGGTGGAGGAGCGCGGGCTGCCGTTCGCCGCCTGCGCGGCCGTCGAGACGCACTGCGTCGAGGTGCACCGCAACGACTACGGGAAGGTGCCGCTCCACCTGCGGCGGGTGGCGCTGGAGTACCGGTTCGACATCGGCAGCGTGCGGCGGGTGCGGGCGCTGCTGGCGGCGGCGTCGGACGAGGAGCACGAGGCCGCCGTGGTGGCCGTGGGGGAGCGCCGCACCGACCTCCGGTCGCTGCTGGCCGCCGCGTACCTGTTCCCCGACCGGCGGGACTGGGTGGACGAGGCGTTGGATGAGGTCGAGCGGACGACCATCCCGTCGTACCTGCGCGGGCTGACGTACGGGGTGCTGACGTACTGCTTCGGCACGGTCGCGCAGGTGCGGCGGGCGTTGGCCGTCACCGGGATGGAGCGGTACCTCAACGACCGGGGCGCGTTGAGCACCCTGGTGGACGGGCTCGGCCCCGACGTCGTGGCGGTGCTCGCGCCGGTGTTGGACCTGGATCTGGACGGCGACTTCCGGGACCTGGTCGTGGAGGCGCTGGCCGAGTTCCCGACGGCTGACGCGTTCGACGCGCTGTTGGCCCGGCTGAAGGTCAAGCGGGCGCAGGCCGCCGTGCTCGGCATGGCCCGTCGCTTCCCGGTAGTGGCGCTGGAGAGGTTCGCGGCGGCCACGAGCCCCCAGGTCAGGCCGCTGCTGGAACGGCACCTCAAGAGCCACCCCGATCTGGCCGACCGCGTGGTCCTGCCCGAGGACGTGCGGGCGCTCGTGGAGGAGGTGCGGGCCGCGCGCGTCGGTGTCGAGGAGGCACCGGTCGGTGCGCTGCCCGCGATCCTGGTCACCCCGCCGTGGGCCGAGGAGCGGCCCAAGCCCGCGAAACCCTTGGTGCTCAAGGGACTCGCCGCGCCGGACCACCGCACGGTGGAGTGGGAACCCGACGAGCGGGCAGCGTGGGGCACGCCGGGTTCCCTGCCCTACCGGTCGGACGACTGGGGGTCGCTGATCGAGCTGTTCCGCGCCGGGGACCTCGACTACGAACGGGTGATCGGGCTGTTCCTCGGCGGACCGGAGGCCGAACTCCGGCCGCTCGTGCCGGAGTGGAACCGCGCGTTCCCGGACATGGCGCACTTCATCGTCAAGCGGGTGGTGGCGCGGTTCGAGGTGGACGCCATGGCGCCCGCGTTGGCGTCGGCGGTGACGTTGAAGTTGGGCAAGGAACTCGTGCTCCCGCTGGTGTCGCTGGAGACCGCGCGGCTGGTGGCGCAGTGGCTGGTGAAGCTGAAGTCGGCCCGCGACGTCTGCCTCACGTGGCTGAGTCGCCACTCCGAGTCCGCGGCCCGGTTCCTGGTGCCGGACGCGGTGGGGCCGGTGGGCGCGGCACGGAGGGCCGCGGAGACGGCGCTGCGGGTGATCCCGGAGCAGGCCGTGGTCGCGGCGCGCGAGTACGGGCCCGAGGTGGAGAAGGTGGTCGCCGACCTGCTCGCGGTGGACGTGACGCCACCGGTGAAAGCCCCGACGATCGGTAAGTGGCTCGACCCCGGCGTGCTGCCACCGGTGCTCCTGCGCGGGACGAGGCAGGCGTTGCCCGCCACCGCTGTCGGCACCCTGCTCGGCCTGCTGGCGTTGGGGCGTGCGGAGGACGTGCGTTCGGCGTGCGACGAGGAGTCGCTGGCCCGGTTCGCGTGGGAGCTGTTCGAGGTGTGGCGCACCAACGGGATGCCGTCCAAGGACGGCTGGGTGTTCACCTCGCTCGGTCTGCTGGGCGACGACGAGGCGGCCCGTGGGCTGGTGCCGCTGATCCGCGCGTGGCCGGGGGAGGCGCAGCACGCGCGGGCCGTGACGGGGCTGGACGTGTTGGCGGCGATCGGCACGGACACGGCCTTGGGGGCGTTGAACAGCATCGCGCAGCGGGTGAAGTTCGGCGGGATCAAGCAGCGGGCGCGGGAGAAGATCGAAGAGGTCGCGGCCGGGATGGGGTTGACCGCCGAGGAGTTGGGCGATCGGCTGGTGCCCGATTTCGGTCTGGACGACGCCGCGAAGGCGACGATCGACTACGGGACGCGGCGGTTCACGATCGGGTTCGACGAGCAGTTGAAGCCGTTCGTGCTGGACGAGTCGGGTCGTCGGCTCAAGGACCTGCCGAAGCCGGGGGCGAAGGACGGCGAGGGGGCTTCGGCGGAGCACAAGCGGTTCGGGCAGGTGAAGAAGGACGTGCGGACGATCGCGGGGGATCAGGTCGTTCGCTTGGAACGGTCGATGGTGGTGGAACGCCGGTGGCCTGCCGCGGAGTTCCGGGCCTTGCTGGTCGGGCATCCGTTGCTGCGGCACCTGGTCCGGCGGCTGGTGTGGGTCACCGATGCCGGGGGTTCGTTCCGGGTGGCTGAGGACGACAGCTTCGCGGACGTGCACGACGACACCTTCGTCCTGCCGGATGACGCTGCTGTTGGTGTGGCGCATCCGGTGCACCTGGGTGAGGCCGTGGCGGCGTGGGCGGTGGTGTTCGCCGACTACGAGATCCTCCAGCCGTTCGCGCAGGTGGAACGGCCGGTGTTCCGGTTCGCCGAGGCCGAACTGTCGTCGCGGGTGGTGGACCGGGTCAAGGGGGTCGAGGTGGAAGTGGGCAGGCTGTTGCGGTTGACCAAGGGCGCGTGGGAGCGCGGCGCGCCGATGGACGCGGGCATCGAGCACGAGATCACCCGCCCGTTGCCCGGTGGGGGCTCGATCGAGGTGTCCCTGAGTCCGGGGATCGTGATCGGCGTGCCCGACGAGTTCGGGCCGCAGACCCTGGGTGAGGTCTGCCTCGTCGGGCGGTCGAGCTTCGCCGATCTGGGGCCGGTCTTGGCATCGGAGGTGTTGATGGAGGTGGCTTCCCTGACCGAGTAAGGCGTGGGCGATCAGGGCTGGAGGGTTTCCAGGTCCTCCAGCAGACTCGGGTGCTTCGGGGTCCAGTCGAGGGCCTGGCGGGTGTGGGCGCTGGAGGCGGGCTGGTCGGTGGCGAAGATCGGGCCGAGCGGGCCGTAGGTCTCCGGGGACACCGGCTCGACCGGGAGGCCCAGTCGGCGGCCGATGACGGCGGCGATGTCGCGCACCTGGTCGCCCTCGTCGGCCACGGCGTGCCAGGAGGTGCCCGCTTCCGCCTGCTCCAGGGCGAGGCGGAAGAGGACCGCCGCGTCGAGCGCGTGCACGGCGGGCCAGCGCTGGGTGCCGTCGCCGGGGTAGCCGGACACGCCGGTCCGGCGGGCGATGCCGGTCAGCAGGCCTGCGAACCCGCCCGTGCCCTCGTTGTGGACCG
>NZ_JBHYHC010000241.1:0-7671 GCF_042738955.1 Umezawaea sp. NPDC059074 | reverse complement strand
GGCTTGTGGCCCGTGCCCCGCTCTCGTCGTGGAACAGCCCGTCACTTGCGGGCGATGAACAACCTGCCGGTGGGGAAGCGGTGCTGAACGCACTCGACGGACGAGAAGCCCGCCCCCAGCAGCTTGTCCGTCCACTCCTGCTCGTTCAGCAGGCGCCTGCGCATGAACTGCTTGTGGTAGAAGGTGACGATCGCGCTGAACCGGCGCTCGCGCGGGTCGGGCACGTACGGCACGGCCTCGGTCAGCGCCATGATGCCACCGGGCCGCAGCGCGTCCCGGCAGTTGGCGAGGACGCCGTCGGCGATCTCCTCCTCCTCGGGCATCATGTCGTGGAAGACGAACCCGGCGTGCACCAGGTCGGCCCCCTTGACCGGCGTGGCGTCGTCGGCGATCGACTGGATCGACCGCTCGACCACGGTCAGCCGGTCACCCACCCCGGCCCGCTTGCCCGCCAGTTCGGCCTCCCGGCAGGAAGGGCCGTCGAGGTCGAGCGCCAGCGCCGTGGTCTCCTCGCGCCGGAGCAGGATCTCGATGAGCAGCCGCGCCGTGCCCGCCCCGAGGTCGACCACGTGGGACGGGTCGGCGTCGAGGATGGTCTGGAGCGCGACCGGGTAGAAGCCCTTGGAGCCCATCCACTGCGAGCTGACGGCGACCTGCCTGCCGTCGCGGAGGTGGCTGCCCCCCTCCTCCAGCGGGTCGTTGAGGAAGTCGACGGCGTTGGTGATGAAGGGGCGGTTGGCGGCCAGCGCCCAGTACACGTACCCGGACTCGTACTGGATCTGCGCGAAGTCGTCGACCGCCTGGAAGGCGTCGGCGGTGTCGGGGGTCCGGTCGACGATCCCCGCCGACCACAGCGCCTCCAGGTAGTTGGCGATCCCCCGCTCCCTGATCCCGGTGTCGGCGGCCAGACCCGCCGCGGTGACCGGCAACCCCCGTTCCAGGTGCGGGATCAGCCCGAGCTGGTCGCCGATCTCCAGCAGCGCGGCGGCGCCCGCCGCGTCGGCGACCACCTCCCTCGTGGTCCTCCAGTGGTCGGCGGGCGCGGTTTCCCTGTCCTGTGCGGTCATCCTCTGATCTCCTCGAATCGAGTCGTGCTCATGGCACCGGGAACATCCATCCCTCGTGGTCGGGCGCCAGCCCGTGGTGCAGGTCCACCAGGGCATCGCGCAGGCGTTGGGTCACGGCTCCCGGTTCGCCGTCGCCCACGCGCCACGCGCCGGTCTTCGAGCGGACCTCGCCGATGGGGGAGATCACCGCCCCCGTGCCGCAGGCGAACGCCTCCCGCATCACGCCGTCGGCGCACCGAGCCCGCCACTGGTCCACGGCCAGAGGCTCCTCCACCACCTCGTGGCCGAGGGAGCGGCCGAGCGTGATCAGCGCGTCCCTGGTGACGCCCGGCAGGATGGTCCCGCCGAGCGGTGGGGTGGTCAGCCGTGCGGCGTCGGGCGGGCCGTGGACGAAGAACAGGTTCATCCCGCCCAGTTCCTCGACCCACCTCCGCTCCACCGCGTCCAGCCACACGACCTGGTCGCAGCCCCGTTCGTGGGCCTCCTGCGCGGGCAGCAGGCTCCCCGCGTAGTTGCCGGGGCACTTGGCCTCGCCGGTGCCGCCGGGGGCGGTCCGCACGTAGTCCTCCGACACCCAGACCTTCAGCGGGGCGGCGACCCCGCCCGCGAAGAAGGTGTCGGTGACGAAGGCCATCAGCAGGAAGAGGTGCTCGTGCGCGGGACGGAGCCCCAGCTGGGCCTCGGTCGCGAACAGGATCGGCCGCAGGTAGAGGCTCTTGCCCCGCTCCGAGGGCACCCACCGCCGGTCCGCGCGCACCAGTTCGGTGATCGCGTCGAGGAACAGGGACTCCGGGAGCTCGGGCATGGCGAGCCTGCGGGCGGACGCGCGCAGCCGCCGGGCGGCCATGTCCGGCCGGAACACCGCGACACCGCCGTCCGCCTGCCCGTACGCCTTGAGCCCCTCGAACACGACCTGCCCGTAGTGCAGGCCCACCGCGGCGGGGCTCAGGGCGATGTCGCCGAACGGGTCGAGGCGGGCGTCGTGCCAGCCCCGGTCCAGTGACCAGCGGATCGACACCACGTGCTCGGTGAACACCCGGCCGAAACCGGGCGCCCGCATCCGGGCCTCCCGGTCCCCGTCGGCCACCCTCGCGTGGTCGGGAACGGTCGTCGCGGTAAAACGGATCTTGTCAGCGTGCAAAGGGGGCATCGCATTCCCCTCGACTGTTTCCTGGGTCACCGAAGTGTTGTGGCAGGCTCAATGAGCGACCATCCGATTCACCGGTGAGGAAAGTGCGCTGGTGGCCGGTTCGGCTAATCCGCGGAATTAGTCGTCCGCTACCCGCCGGAGTTGGGTGATCACCCCCGTCCACCTGGCGGGATGAGCACTGTTCGCGCTGGTCGTGGCCAGCAACTTGAATTGTGCGGCAAATTCGCTGGTCTCTTCTTCGCCGCCCGTCGACGCGGTGAAGTCGTGTACTTCGTCGCCCGGTTCGCGCCGTTTCCGTTGGTAGCCTTCGTGGTGTCCCGGCAATGCTCGAGTCCGCCGGTGAACGTGCCGCCGAACCGGATCGAAAGGTCGTCGGCGGCCGTTCCAAGCACGCCACCCACTACTCTCACGTTAGGTGCTTGTGATGGCGATGAACCAGACCGGAGAGGTGACCGCGCCCGCGGAGCTCGGCAACCTCACGCAGTTCGAGTACCTGGCCCTCGGCAGTCCGCTCAACCTCGCCGACGGCCACGCCCGGCAGGAGCTCACCCCCGGCCAGATCCGCATCGTCGACGAACTGCCCTCGCTGTGGGCGGAATCGGTGAAGCGCCCGGTCGAGGAGGTGGAGGCCGAGGCCCGCCGGGCGTACCTGGAACTGCTCGGCCAGCGCCGCTTCCCCGACGTGCCCGAGCGGCTGCTGAGCTGCTACTCGTCCTCGGTCGCCATGGAGATCTTCGCCCGGTCGCTGGCCAGGACCACGGACTCGATCATGCTGGTGCACCCCACCTTCGACAACATCCCGGACATCCTGCGCGGGGTCGGCCTGCGACTGGAGCCGGTGGAGGAACCCGTCCTGCACGGTGCGGGCATCCCGGACGACCGGCTGCGGTCGGTGGGCTGCGTGTTCGTCACCACGCCGAACAACCCGACCGGCCGGGTGCTGTCGCGCTCGGCCCTGCGGCGGCTGGCCGCGCGGTGCGCCGAGCACGACGTGGTCCTCACCCTGGACACGTCGTTCCGCGGGTTCGACACCGACGCCCACTACGACCACTACGAGGTGCTGGAGGCCAGCGGCTGCCGCTGGGTCGTCATCGAGGACACCGGCAAGCTGTGGCCGACGCTGGAGCTGAAGATCGGCTGGCTGGCGTCGTCGGAGAACGTCGGCCTGCCGCTGGCCGAGGTCTACTCGGACATCCTGCTGGGCGTGTCGCCGCTGGTGCTGTCCATGGTGCGCCGGTTCGCGGAGGAGGCGGCGGGTGGTGGCCTCGCCGACCTGCACCGGTTCATCGCGACCAACCGCGCCACCCTGCGCGAGCACCTGGAGGGCGTGCCGGACGTGCGCTTCCCCTACCCGTCCTCGCGCGCCAGCGTCGAGCTGATCGACCTGGGGCAGCGCACCGCGCTGGACGTGTGGACCGCGCTGCGGCGGCACAACGTCTACGCGCTGCCGTGCGAGAAGTTCCACTGGGCCAACCCGGTGGAGGGCAGCAGGCGGTTGCGCCTCGCGCTCTCGCGGCCCGCCTCGTCGGTGCTGACCGCGGCGAAGGCGCTCCGCTCCGTCCTGCTCGCCGGATGACGGCGGGCACCACCGACCTCGCGGGACCGTCGTCGCACCGGAGGCGGTGGCGCGCGGGCGTCGTGCAGGCGGTGACGCGACCGGGCGTGGTCGAGTTGGGTCCCGGCTACCTGAGCCCGGACCTGCTCCCGGTCGACCTGCTCGACGAGGCGTACCGGCGCGTCTTCGCCGAGTACGGCTCGGCCGCGCTGGCCTACGGGGACAACCGGGGCGCGCTCGACCTGCGGTCGGAACTGGCCGAGCGCGCGGCCGACGCCGATGGCCGCGCGTGCGGGCCGGACCACGTGCTGATCACCGCGGGCACGTCGCACGCGCTGCACCTGCTCGCCACCACGTTGGGAGCGCCCGGCGGCAGCGTGGTCGTGGACCAGGTCGGGTACGACTTCGGCAGGCGGGTCCTGACCGACAGCGGACTCCGGGCGCGCGAGGTGCCGTCGGACGGCCAGGGCATGGACCCCGGCGCGCTCGACGCCGCCCTGGCGCGCGAACGGCCCTGTTTCGTCTACCTCAACCCCACGTTCCACAACCCCACCGGCGTCGTCGTCCCCCATGTGCGGCGGGAGGAGGTGCTGGCCGTCGCGGCACGGCACGAGGTGCTCGTCGTGGAGGACGACGCCTACGGCGAACTGGGCTTCGAGCCGGGGCGGCGGTACTCGATGGCGGGGCTGGCGGGCTACCGGGGCGTGGTGCGGCTGGGCACGGTCTCCAAGACCCTCGGACCCGGCCTTCGCCTGGGCTGGCTGCTCGCCGACCCCGCGGTGACCGGCGGGCTGGCGGCGCGCGGCCTGTTCGTCAGCGGCGGGTGCGCCAACCACCTGGCCTCGCTCGCCTTGGGCGAGCTGCTGGGCTCCGGCGACTACGACCTGCACCTCGACTGGCTGCGCACCCGGCTGCGGTGGCGGCGCGACGCGCTCGCGGCCGCCCTGAGCGAGGGCCTGGGCGACGCCGCCGAGTTCCGGCTGCCCGCGGGCGGCTGCTTCCTGTGGCTCACCGCCACCGGCGCGACGACCGAGGCCGACCTGCTCGCGGCCGCCGGTCGGGCCGGGATCGCGGTCGCCGCGGGATCGCGGTTCGGCAGTCCGCCCACGCCGAGCATCCGCCTGTCCTACAGCTTCTCCTCGCCCGACGAGCTGGCCGCCGCGGGAGCGGCGCTGGCTCGCGAGCTGAACCCGGATCGGACGTGACCATGCCCACCGACCAGCTCGGCGTGGCCGGGTACAGCCTGCCGCTGTCCCCGACCGGCGCCTCCTCCATGCTCACCCCGCCACCGTGGCACTTCGCGGGCGACGTCGTGATGATCGACTACCGGGTGGACCCCGCCGCGGCGGCCGCCTTCCTGCCGCCGGGGCTGACCGAGGGCCCCGACCCCGGCGCGGCCGCGGCGGTGTTCGCCCGGTGGCAGTGGTGCTCGGACTCCGGCGCGGAACTGGCCGACCCCGGCCGCGCCCAGTTCGCCGAGTTCCTCGTCCTGCTCGGCTGCGCCCACGACGGACGGCCGATGGCGCGCTGCCCGTACGCGTGGGTCGACCAGCCGGTGCCGCTGGTGCGCGGCTGGGTGCAGGGGATGCCCAAGCAGCTCGGCGAGATCCACCAGACCACGCCGTTCCCGGTCGGCCGCGCGGGTCCACGGCTCGCGGCCGGCGGCCGGTTCGACGGCACGCTGTCCGTCCACGGCAGACGGGTGGTCGAGGGCACCGTCACGCTGGAGCACCGCTCCGACTCGCCACCCCCGCTGCACACGGTGCCGCTCGCGCACACGAGGACGTTCCCCGCGTGGCTCCCGACCGATCGCGCCGTGCACCGGCTCGTGTGCTCGGAGGTGACCGGGGTCGAGTTCTCCGAGGTCTGGACGGGCCGCGCCGACCTGCGGATCTTCGACGCGCTGGACGCCGACTTCGCGGCGCTGCGACCCGTGGAGGTGGGCGCGGGCCACGTGTTCTCCTACGCCGAGACCCTGGTCGGGGGTCGGGCGCTGGACTGACGGGCGGCCCGGTCCGCGAGGAAAAGGGGAGAACCACGCGGACCGGGCCGGATCCCCTTTGACACCGGGGATTTCGCTGGGAGCCCTGGGGGTCGGCTCCGGGAACCAGTGAAGCACCGGCGGCCGTGGCGGTCTGTAGCCCTAGGTCTACTCCACGGGTAGTGCGACGCCTCCGCGGTGCCGACGATGGTGGACGAGAATCGTGCGCACGAGGTGTCGTGTCCGCCGAATCGGTGACGACCCCCTGGTGAACCGCCACGACGGGTGGTTCGCCCACCGAGGAGGACCAGTGAAGTACTTGATCCTGATGCACGTCGACCCGGCCGTGCTGGAGCAGCTCACCGACGAGCAGCAGACGCGGATCCACGAGGGGCACGGCGCGTTCATGGCCACCACCAAGGAACGTGGCGAGTTCATCGCGACGCAGGCCCTCGCCGACCCCAGCCGGTCGAAGGTCATCCGCGGCTCCGAGGGCCTGCCCGAGGTGACCGACGGGCCGTTCGTGGAGAGCAAGGAGTTCATGGGCGGCTTCTACCTCGTCGACGTCGAGGACGAGGCGCGCGCGGTGGAGCTGGCGAAGCAGATCCCCGACACGACGATCCCCGGCCTGGCCGTGGAGCTGCGTCCGGTGATGTTCGCCGATCTGGGAGACCAGTGACGGCTCCGCCACCGGTGGGGGAGGGCCTGTGGCGCGACCTCGCGCGACAGGCCCTCGCCCGGCTGCTGCGCGCCTACGGCGGCGACCGGTTCGACCGGTGCGAGGACGCCGTTCAGGAGGCGCTGCTGGACGCGCACCGGCAGTGGCCCGAGCAGTACCCGGACGACCCGCTGGGCTGGCTGACCGTGACCGCCCGCCGCCGCTACGCCGACCAAGCCCGCAGCGACGCCCGGCGGCGCGACCGCGAGGTCCGCACCGCGCTGTTGAGCCCGCCGGTGGAGCCGGACGTCGTCCAGAGCGACGACTCGCTGCTCGTGCTGCGGCTGTGCTGCCACCCCGACCTGCCGCGCTCGGGCCAGGTCGCCCTGACCCTGCGGGCGGTCGCCGGGCTGACCACGGCCCAGATCGCCACCGTCTACCAGGTCCCCGAGGCCACCATCGCCCAGCGGATCACCCGCGCGAAGCGCCGCGTCTCCCGACTCGGTGGGCCGCTTCCGGCACCCGGCCACGCCGCCGAGCGGATCACGCCAGTGCTCGACGTGCTCTACGTGATGTTCACCGAGGCCCACCACACGACTTCTGGCGCGCCCCCGCGCGACGCGGACCTCGCCGCCGAGGCGATCCGCCTGGCGCGGCTGCTGCTCCGGAGCGTCCCCGAGTCCACCGAGGTCGCGGGCCTGCTCGCCCTGATGCTCCTCACCGAGGCCCGCCACCCCGCGCGGGTGGGACCGGACGGGCTCCTGAAGCCCCTCGACGAGCAGGACCGGTCGCTGTGGGACGGGGAGCTGATCGGCGAGGGCGTCGCGCTCGTCGAACGGGCCGCGCCCGGCGCGCAACCCGGCCCGTACCTGATCCAGGCGTGCATCGCGGCCCTGCACGCCGAAGCCCCCGACACCGGGTCGACGGACTGGCCCGAGATCCTCGCGCTCTACCGGCTCCTCGAACACGTGACCGGCCGCGCCAACCCCACGATCACCCTCAACCGCGTTGTCGCCCAGGCCATGGTCGCGGGCCACGACGCCGCCCTCGCCGAACTCGCCGCGCTGGAGGCCGACCACCCCGACCTGCCCCGCCTCGACGCCGTCCGCGCCCACCTCCTGGAGTCGGCGGGCCGGACGGGGGAAGCGGCGGACGCCTACCGCCGGGCCATCACCGCCACCGTCAACCTCGCCGAGCGGAACCACCTCAGGCACCGCCTCCGCCAGGTCCTCAGTTCTTCGGCCTGACCGCGAGCAGTGG
>NZ_JBHYHC010000240.1:0-7690 GCF_042738955.1 Umezawaea sp. NPDC059074 | reverse complement strand
TGTTTTTTTAACCCCCCCCCCGGGCCGCCCCCTTTTTTTTTTGGCGCCCCCCCCCTTTTACGTTTTCTCTCGCGCTTTTCCATGTTTTTAATACCCGAAAAGGGGTGGGATAATTGGCGCAATCGGGGGTTGTCCCGCCTAACCCCACCCTCATCCAGGCGGCATAAGCGTAGCCCGCTCAACCAGCCGAGGCTCAAGCGCAACCCTCCGCACAGGCCCCCCACCAGAAATCCTCTCCACCAACAACCGCGCAGCGGCAACAGCCATCCCCCGCAAATCATGCCCCACGGTGGTCAACCGAAAAGCCTCCCAAGCAGCCATCGGAATATCGTCAAACCCAACAACACTCACCGCCGACGGCACCCCCACCCCACCCCGCCGAGCAGCATCCAACGCCCCAAACGCAACAACATCATTCCCACAAAAAACCGCCGTTACGTCCGACCGCAACAGCTCAGCCATCCCCTCAAACCCGGTAGAGAACTCAAACGCCCCCCGCCGAACCAACTCCTCATCCAACGAAACCCCAGCAGCAGCAAGCCTTCGCCGAAACCCAACCTCCCGATCCCGCCCAGTACTGGTGTTGGCAGGCCCAAAAATCCCCCCAATCCGCCGATGCCCCATCTCCACCATCCGAGCGGCCACCAACTCCCCACCAGCCTCGTTGTCCACCACCGAAGCATCCCCCTCCCCATCGGTAGCCCGATTCAAGAACACAAACGGCAACCCCCGCCGCCCAAGCTCCTCCGGCAAAGGCGAATCAAGCAAACTGGTCGCCAACACCACCCCATCGATAGCCCCGTCCAACAACTGCTCAGCCGCGATAGGCGCATCCGGACGCTCGGTGAAAACCATCGTCCGATACCCCAAAACCCCCAACTCATCATGCAACGGCCCGATCAAATGCGGAAAGAACGGATTCGCCAAATCCGCAACCACCACCCCCACCCGAAAACTGGACCGAGTCACCAACCCCCGTCCAGCCTCACTCCGCACGTACCCAAGCGTCGACGCCGCGCGAACAACCTTCTCCCGCGTAGCCAAAGCAACACGGGGGTCACCGCGCAGAGCGCGGGACACGGTCGGTTGGGACACGCCCGCCAGCCGGGCGACGTCATGGCTGGTGATCACGCGGGTCTCCTCTCGAGCAGGGGGCCGAAGGTAAGGAGGCTAGAAGGCTTGACGGCTCGGGTTCGCCCGAGGCTAGTGTGCATACGTATGTTCCGCCGAGGAGCGAAGGAGTGCGCGATGTCGGAAGTGCTGAAGTCCGCTACCCCGTCCGACGAGGTCCGCCACGACCGGGTCGCCGTGCGGAACCGCGTCACGGAGATCATCGACGACGTTCGCGCACACGGTGACCCGGCTGTCCGCCGCTGGTCCGAGGAGTTCGACTCGTGGTCGCCGGAGAGCTTCCGCCTCTCGCCCGAGCGGATCGACGAGATCGTCGCCACCGTCGACCCGCAGGTCGTCGAGGACATCAGGTACGTGCAGCACCAGGTCCGGACGTTCGC
Organism: Umezawaea sp. NPDC059074; assembly: GCF_042738955.1. Taxonomy (NCBI): domain Bacteria; kingdom Bacillati; phylum Actinomycetota; class Actinomycetes; order Pseudonocardiales; family Pseudonocardiaceae; genus Umezawaea; species Umezawaea sp. NPDC059074. Next base: position 6,179 of record NZ_JBHYHC010000240.1, on the reverse strand, counting down.
CCAGCACCAGCGCGACTCGCTGGTCGACTTCGAGGTAGAGACCCTGCCCGGCGTCCACCTCGGCCAGAAGCACATCCCGGTCGAGCGGGTCGGCGCGTACATCCCCGGCGGCCGCTACCCGCTCACCGCGTCCGCTCACATGACGATCGTGACCGCGAAGGTCGCGGGCGTACCCGGCATCGCCGCCTGCACCCCGCCGATCCGCGGCGAGATCCCCTCCGCCACGGTCGCCGCGATGCACCTCGCGGGCGCGGACGAGATCTACCTGCTGGGCGGGGTGCAGGCGGTCGCCGCCCTCGCCGTCGGCACCGAGACGATCGACCGCGTCGACCTGCTCGCCGGCCCCGGCAACGCCTACGTCGCCGAAGCCAAGCGCCAGCTCTACGGCGAGGTCGGCATCGACCTCTTCGCCGGTCCCACCGAGATCCTGGTGATCGCCGACGAGACCGCGGACCCGTTCATCGTCGCCGTGGACCTGCTGTCCCAGGCCGAGCACGGCCCCGACTCGCCCGCCATCCTCATCACCACCTCGCGCGCACTGGCCGTCGAGGCGATGGAGCACATCGACCGACTGCTCCCCGGCATGCCCACCCGAGACTTCGCCGAACCCGCCTGGCGCGACCACGGCCAAGTGCACGTCGTGGACTCGATCGACGAGGCCTTCACCCTCGCCGACGTCTTCGCCAGCGAACACGTCCAGGTCCTCACCGCCGAACCCCGACGAGCGCTGGAGAAGATGCGCAACTACGGCGGCCTGTTCCTCGGCGAGGGCACCTGCGTGTCCTACGGCGACAAGGTGATCGGCACCAACCACGTGCTGCCCACCCGTGGCGCGGCCCGCTACACCGGCGGTCTGTGGGTCGGCAAGTACCTCAAGACCGTGACGTACTCCGAGGTCACCGACCCGGCCGCGAGCGCGGCCCTGGGGGAGGTGTGCGGCCGCGCGTCCCGCGTGGAACTGTTCGAGGGTCACGCCCGCTCCGGCGACGTCCGCGCTCACAAGTACGCCGGGGCTCCGCTCCCTTGGGACACCCGCGCCGCTACCGGTTCGTCGTGAGCCGCTGACCGCCGACCACGGTCAGCAGCCGGAGCCGGTCGTAGCTCACCGACCCCGGCGTCGCGGTGAACACCAGCAACGTCTGCTGCTGCTCGATCTCGTGCAGCATCTGGCAGTGCAGCTCCAGGTCGCCCACCTCGGGGTGCCGCAACACCTTCGTGTCGCTGTAACGCACGCCGACCTCATGCCCCTCCCACAGCCCGGCGAACTCCGGACTGGTCTCCCGCAGCGTCGCCACGATCGCGCCCGCGCGGGACGAGGGCCCGTCGACGGCGTACGTGGACCGCAGCTTGGACACCAGGATCCGGCTGTGGTCCGCGCGGTGCTCCTCCGGGTACAGCGCGCGTTCGGCCTCGTCGGTGAACCAGCGGTAGACCGCGCTGCGCGCCTGCCCGGTGAAGACGGAGTGGTCGCCCTCCAGCGCGATGTGGGCCCTGGTCTGCACGAGCGTCTCGGCGAGCCGGTTGAGCACGAACGCCGGGGTGTCGTCGAGCCGGTCCAGGATCCGCAGCAGGCCGGGGCTCACGTGGTCCGCGCGCGTGGTCCGCACCGGAACCCCCTGCCCCGCCAGGATGAACAGGTGGTCGCGCTCGGCGAGCGTGAGGTGCAGGGCGCGGCTGATCGCGGCCAGCATGGGCTCCGACGGCTGCGGCCCGCGACCGCCCTCCAGCCTGCTGTAGTAGTCGGTCGACATGGCGGCCAGCGCGGCGACCTCCTCCCGGCGCAGGCCGGGGGTTCGCCGCCGGGCGCCGCGCGGCAGGCCCACGTCCTCCGGTTGCAGCGCCTCCCGGCGCTTGCGCAGGAAGTCGGACAGCTCGGCGTACTCCATGGTCACGTCCCTGCGTGCGGTGCGGCGGCCCCGGCGGTCAGCGCTTCGGCGACGTTCCACAGCTCACGGGCGAGCTTCGGGTCGCGGGCGCGCTTGGAGGGCGTGCCGAGCGCCGGGAACCCCTTGATACCACCGATCCCGTCCGGTCCGACGTAGGAGCCGCCCGGCACGTCGGTCGTGGCGGCGAACAGCGTCGGCAGCGCGCCGCGCTCGGCGTCGTTGAGGATGAACGACAACCGGGTGATCGGCGCGGGGGAGCCGTCGGGTCGCGCGGCGAGGTTCGTGGTGGCGATGCCGGGGTGGGCGACGACCGAGCGCACGGGGCTGCCCGCCGCGGCGAGCCTGCGCTGGAGTTCCAGCGCGAACAGCAGGTCCGCGAGCTTCGAGTCGGCGTAGGCCCTCGTGGCGTCGTACTTCCGCGTCGCCCAGGTGAGGTCGGCGAGCACCGGCCTGCCGAACCGGTGCAGCTGCGAGGACACCGTGACGACCCGCTCGACCACGTGCGGCAGCAGGGCGTTCGTCAGCGCGAACGGCCCGAGGAAGTTCGTCGCGGTCTGGAGCTCGAACCCGTCCTCGGTGCGGGACTCCGGCACGTCCATGATCCCGGCGTTGTTGACCAGCACGTCGATCGGCCCCGTCCACGCCTCCGCGAACGCCCGCACCGACGCCAGCCTGCTGACGTCCAGTTCGCGCACCTCGGTGCGCCCCGGCATCGCGGCGGCGACCTTGCGGCCCTTCGCGGTGTCGCGCACGGCGAGCACGACCCGTGCACCCGCTTTCGCCAGCTCCCGCGCGGTGATCAGGCCGATCCCGCTGGACGCCCCGGTGACCACGACCGTGCGGCCGGACTGGTCGGGGATGTCGTCGTTCGTCCACTTGGCACTCATCGGGCGCTCCTCCGCGTTGGTCGGCTGAGAGCAAGCCTCCTGCTCCCCAGCGAACGCGACCAGTGCTCGGTTATCCACTGCTCGGCAGGCAGTGGACACGGCCTAAGCTCTGCCGTCGTGGATGTTCCGGGGGCGGATTTCGAGTTGTGGGTCGCGTTCAACGAGGCGCGGCTGGAGCAGGACCCGGACGAGCGGATCGTCCTGATGGGGGAGGTCGTCCGGCTCGCCGACGAGGCGGACGCGCTGTGCCTGACCTACCTGTCGCGCCGGGTGCTGGCGGACACCTACCAGCTGCGCAGCCGGTGGGACGAGACGTACCGGCTCTTCCGGGAGTGCCTCGACGAGTTCGACACGCGGCCGCGCCGCTTCGACGAGGAGGACGTGGAGTCCCTGCTGACGTGGTACGCCTACCTCGTCGAGTGCATGGTCGACTTCCCGCACTTCGGCCTGCGCGAGATCCGCGCCGCGCTGGACGACGTGGAACGCCGGGTCCGGGCCGCGGGCCTCACCCTGCACCAGGTCCACTCGGCCCGCCGGGGTTTCGCCGCGCACCTGGGGGACTGGACCGAGGCCGAACGCGCCTACGTGCGGTGGACGGCCACCGCCGACATCGAGGGCGACGACCGGTGGCTCACGCTGGTCGGCATCGACCAGCTGTTGGCGCGCGGCGACGAGGAGTCGGTGGCGCACGCCCACCTGCTGGCCGAGCCGATGCTGGCCGATCCGGCCGTCACGGAATCGCCCGTGGTGCAGACGCGGTTCGAGATGCTGCTGCCGCTGGCGCGGGCGGGGAAGTGGGAGGAGGCCGTGCTGACGTTCCGCAGGCTGCGGCGCGGCATGGCGGGCGGCGTGCACCGGATGGAGCACCTCGGCCAGGTGATCGAGTTCTGCGCCCTCACCGGCAACCTGGACGCGGGCGTGGACCGGCTCGGCCCGATGGCGGGCTTCGAGTCGCGCGGGCGGCCGTTCGCGACCATGGAGTTCGCCACCGCCGCCTCGATCCTCGCCGACGCGCAGGTCCGGGCGGGTAAGGGCGAGACCAGGCTGAACCTCGGCGACGACCCGAACTCGCTGCCGTTCCGGCAGGTGGCCGACCGGATGCGGGCCAAGGCACTGGACTTGGCCGACGCGTTCGACGCCCGCAACGGCACCACGACCCAGGGCGACCGCGTCCGAGCCCGTCTGGACGCCCGCCCGCTGACCGGGTTCCTGCCGCTGCTGCCCACCAGCCGTCCGCCGCTGCGGCCGGAGACGGCCGGGCTGACCGACGAGGCCCTGCTGGAGCTGGCCCGGTGGCACGAGCTGCGCTGCGAGCAGGACGAGGCCCGCGCGTGCATGGCCGCGGTCTCCGACGACCTCCCCGAGCACCTGGCCGCCCAACTCGCCGAGCTACGGGCGAAGTTCTTCCAGGGCCCCGAGACCGAACAGGCGTTCCGCGACGCCGCCGAGGTCCTCCTGGCCCACGGCGATCGGCGTCTGGCGCTGCTCAACCACTGCTGGCTCGGCCTGTGGGTGGTCTTCGACGGCCGGATCGAGGAGGGCATCGCGACCACCGCGGCCGCCGTCGACCGCCTGCGCGACCTGGGGGACGAGAGCGCCAGCGCGTGGGGCGAGCACTGGCTGGCGCACGTGCTGGCGGGGCAGGGCAGGCGCGAGGAGGCGCGGGCGGCGCTGGAGCGCGGCAAGCGGCACGCCGAGGTCGCGGGCGACCTGCTGGCGCTCGGCACGCTGCTGGAACTGGAGGGGAGCGTCTTCCCGGAGACCGCGCTGGAGACGGCGTCGGCCGCGCTGGCGGCGTTCATCGCCGTGGAGGCCCCGGAGAAGGCGCTGGAGTCGTTGGCCCGGCTGACCGCCGCCCACCACGAGCGCGGGGACGCCGAGGCCGTGCACTTCCTCGTCGAACGCCTGCTGGCCCGACCCGCCCCCGAGTCCCTGGCCCGCTTCACCCGCCGCCTGCGCTACCTGCGCGCGTGCCGGTCGATCGACGCGGGCCAGGTCGCCGACGCGGCCGACGACCTCAACGAGGCCATCGGCCAGGCGGACCTGCGCGAAGGCGCTCCCGTCGACCTCTGGTACCGGCTCGTGCACGCCGACCACGCCGCCGGGCGGTACGAGGACGCGGTCGACGCGGGCCTGCTCGCCGCGGGCAGGCTGGACCACCTGCGGGACACCGAGAGCCAGGACTGGGCGGACTGGGCCGACATCGCCCGCTACCTCGTGGCGGAGAGCTACCGCCACCTCGGCGACCCGCACGCCGCGCTGCGCGAGTACCAGCGCCTCGCCAACGGGCAGGGCACGATGGCCTCCACGGCCTTCGTGACGGCGACCAGCCTCATGGAGCAGCTCGAGGTCTGACGGCTCAGGTCGTGCCCGCGACCAGAGGCTCCAGCAGCAGGCCCTCGTTGAGCCGCACGGTCACGTTCAGCGCGGTCTGGTCGTTGAACACGACCAGCTCCGCGCCGTCCGCGCGGGTCAGGAACTCGCCGCGGTTGGCGAGGTTCACGGTCGCGCGCTGCTTCGGGTCCGGCATGCGCCGCACCAGCGTGTACGGCAGGTGGTCCATCTTGACGACGCAGCCGAACTCGGCCAACAGCCGGTGCACGGCCACCTCGAACTGCATCGGCCCGACCGCGCCGAAGATCGGCACGCCGTCGCCGCGGCGGTCCGACGTCAGCACCTGCACGACGCCCTCCTGCGCGAGCTGCTCGACGCCCTTGCGGAACTGCTTGGCGCGGCTGAGGTCCGTCAGGCGGCCCACGGCGAAGTGCTCGGGCGCGAAGCTCGGCAGGCCGGGGAACCGGACGGCGGGCTTGCCCGCGTGCAGCGTGTCGCCCACACGCAGCGCCGAGGCGTTGATCAGGCCGATCACGTCACCGGGGTAGGCGACGTCGAGCGTGGTGCGCTCGCGGCCGAACACCTGCTGCGCGTACTTCGTCGCGAACGGCTTGCCGGTGGTCGCGTTGGTGACGACCATGCCGCGCTCGAACACCCCGGAGCAGACCCGCGCGAACGCCACCTGGTCGCGGTGCGACTTGTCCATGCCGGTCTGCACCTTGAACACGAACCCGGAGAACGGCGCTTCGAGCGGGCGGGACTTGCCGTCGACGTCGTGGCGCGGGGTCGGGCGCGGGGCCAGCGCCACGATCAGGTCGAGCAGGTGCCGGACGCCGAAGTTGAGCACACCGGAGCCGAACAGCACGGGGGTCGCGGTGGCGTCGAAGAACTTCGCCACGTCGAACTCGCCGCCGGAGATGTCGACCAGTTCGGCGCTCTCGACGGCGTGCGTCCAGTCCTCGCCCTCCTCGTCGAGCGCCCGCGCGGGCTCGATCCGCTCCTCGGGCGCGGCCGTGGCCCCACCGGCGGTGCGCGTGTAGCGGATGAACGTGCCGTCGGCGCGGTCGAGCAC
>NZ_JBHYHC010000239.1:0-7737 GCF_042738955.1 Umezawaea sp. NPDC059074 | reverse complement strand
GCAGGGCTTTGGGGCACTGCCTTTTGGCCCGATCAAGGGGCAAATCTAGGGGCCCCAAATCAAATCGGACACAGCACGCTGGAAGTCGAAGCCGCTGAGTGGGCGGGTTGGGAATCGAAGTCGCCGGGTGGCCAGGCTGGAAGCCGTAGCCGCCGCCTGACCACGACGACACTGGCAGTCGCCCACCCAGCCACCACGACACCGGCGGCAGCCGCGCAACCCCACTGGAAGCCGCACCCACCGGACACCGACCCGGCCACCCCACCCCTCCCCGTGAAAAGCTGTACTCCGTGCGAATCCGTCGAGTGCTGACCACCCGTGAAGGCGGCGTCTCGAACCCGCCGTTCGACTCCTTCAACCTCGGCGACCACGTCGGTGACGACCCGGCTGCCGTCGCGGCCAACCGCAAGCGCTTGGCCGAAGGCATCGGCCTGGACCCCTCCCGCCTGGTCTGGATGGAGCAGGTCCACGGCAGGACCGTCACCACCGTCACCGGTCCCCAGGACGGCCCGGCCGAAGCGACCGACGCCCTGGTCACCAACGAGCCGAACCTGGCATTGGTGGTCCTCACCGCCGACTGCGTCCCCCTGCTCCTCGGCGACCCGACGACCGGGGTCATCGCGGCCGTTCACGCCGGGCGGGTGGGTGCCCGAGTGGGTGTCGTGCCCGCCGCCGTCAAAGCCATGGGTGACCTCGGGGCGAAGCCGGAGAACATCGAAGTGCTCTTGGGCCCCGCCGTGTGCGGGAAGTGCTACGAGGTCCCCGCCGCGATGATGGCCGATGTCGACAAGCACCTCCCCGGTAGCGCGTCCAAGTCCCGTGCCGCCAAGCCCGCCCTCGACCTCCGCGCGGGGCTGTGGAACCAGCTCGAGAACCTCGGGATCGGGAAGCTCGGTGTCGACCCTCGCTGCACCTTCGAGGAGCGCACGCTGTTCAGCCACCGGCGTGAGCCCGGTACCGGGCGCTTGGGAGGGGTGATCTGGGTTGACCCGTCGTGACGAGCTCGCCGCGAACCTGGCCGAGGTCCGCGCGCGCATCGAGGCCGCTTGCCAGGCCGCAAACCGGTCACCAGCGGAAGTGGAGCTGCTCGCGGTCACCAAGACCTTCCCCGCCTCCGACGTGGCCCTGCTGAGCGACCTGGGGCTTTCCGCGTTCGCGGAGAACCGCGACCAAGAGGCGTCGGGGAAGACCGTGGAGTTCGCGGAAGCCCGGCCCGACGCCCGGCCGCTGTGGCACATGGTCGGGAACATCCAGCGCAACAAAGCCCGGTCCGTCACCTCGTGGGCCGATCGTGTCGACACCGTGGATTCGATCCGGCTCGCCGACGCGTTGGCGAAAGCCGCCGCGCATCGGGGGCGTCCGCTGGACGTGCTGATCCAGGCGAGCATCGACGGGGATTCGGCCCGAGGGGGATGTCCGCTGCCGGAATTGGCCGCGTTGGCTGATCATGTCGCTGGATCGGGTGAACTTCGGCTGGTGGGTGTGATGGCGGTCGCACCGCGCGAGATGAACCCCGCACGCGCGTTTTCCGTGCTGGCGGATGAGGTATACCGCTTGCGCCGTGATCATCCCGCTGCGACTGTTGTCTCAGCGGGCATGAGCGGGGACCTGGAAGATGCGATCGCGCACGGAAGTACCTGCGTGCGTGTCGGAACGGCGCTGCTGGGAGGCCGAAGGCTAGCCTCGCCGTAACTGTATGGAACCTCAGGGGTGGCCGCACCGTCCTTGGTGGTGGGAATCGCGGAGGAAGGGTCCCCTGGCAATGAGTGGATTTCACAAGCTGAAGGCCTACTTCGGGATGGTTCCCGCCGAGTACGCGGACGACCCTGGGGCGTACGAGGACGAGCGCGGCCGCTACCAGGCCGACTACCGGTCGGAGTACGGCGCGGAGGCCGAGGAGTTCGACCCGTACCCTGAGCGCGGAGGGCGTCGTCGCGTGTTCAGCGGGACGAGGTCGGAGTACCGGTCGGAGCTCGACGAATCCGACGACTTCGAGCCGGAGGCCCGGTCGCGGTCCACTCGCCGCAGCTGGAACACCGACGCACCCGTCCACGGTGCACTGGCCGTCGAGCCGGTGCGCGAGCCGATCAGCAGGCCGAGGCCTGCGGCAGAGCAGGCGGGCCACCCCTTGGGGCGCATCATGACGTTGAACCTGCGCAGCTACAACGAGGCGCGGACCATCGGCGAGAACTACCGCGACGGCACCCCGGTGATCATGAACCTCACCGAGATGGACGACGCGGACGCGAAGCGGCTCGTCGACTTCGCCGCCGGGCTGGTCTTCGCGATGCGGGGCTCGATGGACAAGGTCACCAACAAGGTGTTCCTTCTCTCACCGCCGAACATCGACGTCACGGCGGAGGACCGCAGGCGTCTTGCCGAGGGTGGGTTCGGAAGTCTGACCTGACTGGTGGCACAGTTGGGGGGTGGATGTCCTCCTGTTCGTGCTGTACTACCTGCTGTTCTCGTTCTGGCTGCTGCTCACGGCGCGTGTCGTGGTCGAGCTCGTCCGGTCGTTCGCCAGGGAGTGGCGTCCGGCTGGAGGGGTCGCGGTGGCCCTGGAGACCGTGTACACAGTGACCGATCCACCGATCCGCTTGTTCCGCCGGGTCATACCGACGGTGCGGATCGGGGGCATCGGGCTGGACTTGTCCATTATTGTGCTGTTGCTGCTCGTTATCATTCTGATGCGAACGGCAGATCCCAGGTGACGGGGACCAGGGATGCCAACAGCCCAGGAGTGCGTGAGGTGATCTGATGCCGTTGACCCCCGCTGACGTGCACAATGTTGCATTCAGCAAGCCACCGATTGGCAAGCGGGGCTACAACGAGGACGAGGTGGACGCGTTCCTCGACCTGGTTGAGGGCGAGCTCGCCCGCCTGATCGAGGAGAACAACGAGCTGCGTCAGCAGGTCGAACAGCTCGACCAGCAGGTCGAGACTGCGCGAGCCGACCTCGACGACGCCCGTGCCAAGGTCTCGGCCGGTCCCGTCGGCCCCAGCCGTGTCGTGGAGGAGCCCCGTCGCCTTGCGCCGGTGCCGCCGCCCTCGGTCATGGAGCAGACCTCCCCTGGTGGCGGTGGTGACCACCACGTCCAGGCGGCCAAGGTCCTCGGGCTGGCCCAGGAGATGGCCGACAGGCTGACCGGTGAGGCGAAGGCCGAAGCCGACGGCATGCTGTCGGAGGCCAGGACCAAGTCCGAGCAGTTGCTGTCCGAGGCGCGGGCCAAGGCGGACACCATGGTCAACGAGGCGCGCACGCGTGCCGAGACCATGCTGAACGACGCCCGTACGCGCTCGGAGACGCTCGAGCGGCAGGCCCGTGAGAAGGCCAGCGCGCTCGACCGGGACGCCCAGCGCAAGCACGCCGAGGTGATGGGCAACATCACGTCGGAGAAGAACGCGCTGGAGAAGCAGATCGACAAGCTGCAGACGTTCGAGCGCGAGTACCGCACGAGGCTCAAGACCATGCTGGAGTCCTCCCTGCGCGACCTGCAGGACCGCGGCCCCGCCGCGCCGTCCGACGGTCGGGCCGGTGGCCAGCAGGGCTACTCGTTCGGCGCGCGCGCCGAGGCGGGCTGATCCACAAAAGGCGTGCCGCGCTGAACTAAGGTGCGGACCGTGCTCTACATCGTTCTACTGCTGGTGCTGGCAGCCCTCGGGTTGCTCGTCCCCGCGCTGACCACGTCCGAGCACGTCTGGGCGTGGTTGTCCGTGGGTGCGAGCGGAGCGGCCGCGTTCGTCCTGGTGCTCGACTGGTGGCTCCGCCGCCGGTCGAGCCTGGATGCCGCGGTCGTCCCGACGGCTGCCGGTCCCGCGGCTCTTGATCAGAAGATTAGCGCTGATGATCAAGACGAGCTGGACCGGGGGCCTGCTGACGCTCCTGTTTCGCCCGATCAGGGCATCGAGCCCGTCGAGGAGGACACCGACGCGGCCGATCTGCTCATCGTCACCGACCTCACGGCCGAGGTTCGCGTACTCGACGAGCGCCCCAGGTACCACCTCGCCGCCTGCCCGTGGCTGGCCAAGCGCCCCACGCTGGCCCTGCCCGTCGCCGAGGCCCGCCAGCTCGGCTTCACGCCGTGCGCGGTCTGCCGCCCGGACAACACCCTCGCCGATCAGCACCGCGCCGCGACGCGTCCCTGACTCCGCCACTCGTCCACCACCTTCGGCTCCGTTGCCCCCGGTCTGCCCTGAACACGAGTCCCGCAGCGAAACGGTTCACTCGATCGTGTGATTAGTTCGCGGGCTGTCCCGCGGGCCCCGGCGACGCCCGGCCGGGAACAATCGAGTTGGCCCCAGGCGTTACCCTTGGACCAATCAGGCGTCGATCCGGTCATCACCGGGGAGCCTCCGGAAGAACGGGCCCCAGGGCCTCAGTAGAACCGGACGGGGTCGGCCCGTCACAGCCGATCAGAGTGGCCGTCGCGTGAGCGTCGGCAAGCGGGGTGGTACCGCGGTGCGCCGGACAGGCGCGTCGTCCCCGTGAGCCGGACGACCGCGAGGAGCAGCACCATGGCGTATCCCAAGGCGGGCGAGGGCGTTGTCCCCTCCCAGCCGTCCTTCCCCGATGTCGAGCAGGACGTGCTCGCTTACTGGAAGTCCGACGGCACGTTCCAGGCCAGCGTCGACGCCCGGCCCGCGGGCGACAACGGCGGCAACGAGTTCGTCTTCTACGACGGCCCCCCGTTCGCGAACGGCCTCCCGCACTACGGCCACCTGCTGACCGGGTACGTGAAGGACGTCGTCCCGCGCTACCAGACCATGCGCGGCAAGCACGTCGAACGCCGCTTCGGCTGGGACACCCACGGCATGCCCGCCGAGATCGAGACCGAGAAGCAGCTCGGGATCACGCACAAGAGCGAGATCGAGGCGATGGGCATCGCCGAGTTCAACGAGGCCTGCCGCACGTCCGTGCTCCAGTACACCGACCAGTGGCGCGAGTACGTGACCCGCCAGGCCCGGTGGGTCGACTTCGACAACGACTACAAGACCCTCGACCTGGACTACATGGAAAGCGTCATGTGGGCCTTCAAGTCCTTGTACGACAAGGGCTTGATCTACGAGGGCTTCCGCGTGCTCTGGTACTGCTGGCGGTGCGAGACGACGCTGTCCAACACCGAGACCAAGATGGACGACGTCTACCGCGACCGGCAGGACCCGGCCGTGACCGTCGGCCTGCGCCTGGAGACCGGTGAGCTGGCGCTGGTGTGGACGACCACGCCGTGGACGCTGCCGAGCAACCTGGCCGCGGCCGTGCACCCGGACGTCGACTACGTGACCGTCGAGGCCAACGGCGAGCGCTACCTGCTCGCCGAGGCCCGCGTGGCCGCCTACGCCCGTGAGCTGGGCGAGGAGCCGTCGGTCGTCGCGCGGATCAAGGGCTCGGACCTGGTCGGCCGCAAGTACACGCCGCCGTTCGACTTCTTCGTCGGCCGCGAGAACGCCCACCAGGTGCTGGCCGCGGACTACGTCACGACCGAGGACGGCACGGGCATCGTGCACATCGCCCCCGCCTTCGGTGAGGACGACAAGGTCGTCACCGACGCCGCGGGCATCGAGGTCGTCGTCCCGGTGAACTCGCGCGGCGAGTTCACCGACGAGGTCCCGCCGTACCAGGGCGTGCACGTCTTCGAGGCGAACAAGACGATCATCCGGGACCTGAAGGCCGCGGGGTTGTTGTTGCGGCACGAGACCTACGACCACCCGTACCCGCACTGCTGGCGTTGCGACAGCCCGCTGATCCAGCGGGCGGTGTCGGCGTGGTTCGTCGCGGTCTCGCAGTTCAAGGACCGGATGGTCGAGGTCAACCAGCAGATCAACTGGGTGCCCGAGCACATCAAGGACGGCCAGTTCGGCAAGTGGCTGGAGAACGCGCGCGACTGGAACATCTCGCGCAACCGGTTCTGGGGTTCGCCGCTGCCGGTGTGGGTGTCTGACGATCCCTCGTTCCCCCGTGTCGACGTGTACGGCTCGCTCGACGAGCTGGAGCGGGACTTCGGGACGCGGCCCGCCGACCTGCACCGCCCGCACATCGACCTGCTGACGCGGCCGAACCCGGATGACCCTTCCGGTCGGTCGACGATGCGTCGGGTGCCGGAGGTGCTGGACTGCTGGTTCGAGTCGGGGTCGATGTCGTTCGCGCAGGTCCACTACCCGTTCGAGAACGCCGAGTGGTTCGACGACCACTTCCCCGGTGATTTCATCGTCGAGTACAACGGGCAGACGCGCGGTTGGTTCTACACGATGCACGTCCTGGCGACAGCTTTGTTCGACCGGCCGGCGTTCACGAACGTGCTGGCGCACGGGATCGTGCTGGGTGACGACGGGCAGAAGATGTCCAAGTCGCGCAAGAACTACCCGGACGTGAACGAGGTGTTCGGGCGGGATGGCTCGGACGCGATGCGGTGGTTCCTGATGTCGTCGCCGATCCTTCGGGGTGGCGATCTGGTGGTGACCGAGCGGGGGATCAGGGACGCCGTTCGGCAGGCTGTGCTGCCGTTGTGGAACTCGTGGTACTTCCTGGCGCTGTACTCGAACGCGGCTGGGCGTGAGGGTGTCTCGCGGACGGATTCGGCTCATGTGCTGGATCGGTATGTGCTGGCTAAGACGCATGATCTGGTGCGGGATGTTCGGGCCGCTATGGATGTCTACGACATCTCGGGGTCTTGTGCGTTGGTGCGGGAGTTCTTGGAGGTCCTGACCAACTGGTACGTGCGGCGGTCTCGGGATCGGTTCTGGGCTGGGGACGCTGACGCTGTGGATACGTTGCACACGGTGTTGGAGGTTGTTTCTCGGCTGGCTGCGCCGTTGTTGCCGTTCACGACCGAGGTGGTGTGGCGGGGGTTGACCGGGGGGCGGTCCGTGCACCTTGCGGATTACCCGGAGGCTTCGTCGTTGCCTGCTGATGATTCGTTGGTGACGGCTATGGACCGGGTGCGGCAGATCGCTTCCACGGCGTCGTCGTTGCGGAAGGCCAACAAGTTGCGGGTGCGGTTGCCGTTGGCTCGGTTGGTGATCGCTGCTGATGAAGTGGCTTCGTTGGAGCCTTTTGCGGGGATCTTGAAGGATGAGGTCAACGTGAAGGCTGTGGAGTTGACCACCGATGTGGACGCGCATGGGCATTTCCAGTTGGCGGTCAACGCTCGGGCTGCTGGGCCTCGGATCGGGCGGGAGGTGCAGACGGTGATCAAGGCTGTGAAGGCTGGGGAGTGGACGACTACTTCGGCTGGGGCGGTTGTCGCGGCTGGGATCGAGTTGTTCCCGGAGGAGTACGAGCAGCGGCTTGTCGCTACTGATCCGGCTGCTACTGCTGCTCTGCCTGGGGGTGGGGGGCTGGTTGTGCTGGACACCGTTGTGTCGCCTGAGTTGGCGGATGAAGGGGTGGCTCGGGATCTGGTTCGGGTGGTGCAGCAGGCCCGGAAGGATGCTGGGCTGGATGTGTCGGATCGGATTGTGTTGACGTTGGACGTGCCTGAGGTTGTTGGTGGGGCGGTGCGGACGCATGAGGCGTTCGTTGCCGGGGAGACGTTGGCGGACAAGGTTGAGTACGGAGAGGTTGACGGGGCGTCTGATGGGGTTGTCGGGGATGGGGTGAAGGTTCGGGTGCGTGTGACCCGAAGCTGAAGGGGCGTTGGTGTTTGAGGGCTAACCCCCGGTTGCGCCAATTATCCCACCCTCTTTCGCTTTGTCAAGCCTGGAAAGACGGCTTGACAAAGCGAAAGAGGGTGGGGGCGC
>NZ_JBHYHC010000238.1:0-7769 GCF_042738955.1 Umezawaea sp. NPDC059074 | reverse complement strand
GCGCTCGCGGGGGTGGGCAGCGCGCGGCCCACCCCCGCGATGGCCCTGCTGGGCACCGGCTTCTGCGGAGCCCTGACCACGTACAGCACCTTCAGCTACGAGACGCTGCGCCTGGTCGAGGAGGAGGCCTACCTCCACGCCGTGCTGAACGTGCTGGTCAGCGTGGCCGCGGGCCTCGGCGCGGTGTACCTCGGGTACGCCCTCGTCGGCTGACCGCGCGTCACGCGGTGTTGAGGCGCACGCCGATCGTGGCCATGCCCGCCTGGAGGTCGGCGAAGTAGACCACCCTGGAGCACACCCGCCCGGCGGGCGCGTACCCGGCGCACGGCCGTATCTCGCCCCCGGTCGCCAAGCCGCTGATCACGCCGCGGGCCAGCAGCCCGCCGTCGTTGGTCGGGCTGGCGACGGGCCCGCCGCTGTCACCCAGCCCCACGATCCCGGTGGCCCGCGACCCGGTCACGTCGCTGCCCTGCAAGAGGTTCGTGACCCGGCTGACGCCGTTGTACGGCGGGTCGTAGACGAGCGTGACGCCGGTCCCGGTGATCCGGACGTTGCTGCCGTCGCACACCGAGCCGGAGTACGACCCCGACAGGCAGAAGGCGTTGCCGGTGCTGTTGGCGATCGAGCCGCGGACCGGCACGCCGGTGGGCGAGCCGGGGTCGCCCGCGGGCGGGTTGATGCTGTTGCCCCAGTACACGTAGCCCGCCGAGCCGGACGGGGTGAGGATCAGCTCGACGTCCAGCTGCGTCGACCGGCCCGCGGGAATGGTGCTCCCGTAGACGTTCTGCGCCGTGTTGCCGCTGCCGTCGTCGTACAGCCCGCCGCCCCACGTCCCCTCGCCGCAGTGCGCCGCGGTCAGCAGGTAGGTGGCGGCGCCGTTCAGGCCGGTGACGCCGAAGGCGCTGGTGCACGAGTTGTTCCCGGACTGGCGGAGCAGGAAGCTGCCGCCCCAGTACGCCGCGGAGTCGAAGTAGCGGGTGGTGAACGAGACGGGGTCGGTGGCGGTGACCGACAGCGGCACCGCGCTGTCGAGCGCCGGGACGACCTTCCGGGCGTCGCGCGGCGCGACGTCCGACGGCAGCCCGTCCAACCCGACGTCCAGCCCGGTGCCGTCCGGCTTCGGGCTGACCCGCATCATCCGCTGCCCGGTGCTCCCCGTGGCGCGCAGCGGTTTCCGCGAGATCCGGTCGGCCTCCGCGAGCAGTTCGGCCTCCGTGTACGGCGCCTGCCGCACCACGACGCCGAGGCCGTCCGCCCGCGCCGCCCCGATCCGCGCGGTGACCGCCGCGGGCAGCTCGCCCTTCCAGTAGAGGTCCAGCTTCTTGCCGTCCAGGTCGACGACGACCCCGGAGATGCCCCCGGTGGTGTCCTTCGACGCGGCGGCCCGGACGTCCTGAACGACGGCGTCGAGCTTCTCCTGCACCGCCCAGACGGCCCTCGCATCGGTGGACGTGGTCGTCTTCCGGTCGTCCGGCCCGGTGCCCGCCAGCGCGGGCGGCGCGGCGGCCAGCAGCGCCCCGACGCACAGCACCACGGCCGCGCGCCGTAACACCCTCTTGCGAGTTCCCATGGATCTCCCCCTTCATCCGGTTACACGGATCAGAACCAGGCACGTCCCTTGCCGTCGTTGCGGTGGTACATGCCGTCGCTGGACTGGTAGCAGTTCGGCGAGCACGTGGGCGCGGCCGGGGCGGTGCCCGATCCGCCCGACTTGCCGGACCTCCCCGACCCACCGGTGGCGGCCTTGCGCTCCGGCTTGTCCGGGCCGAGGTTGACCGCCGGGTGCGTTGCCAACCACTTGCAGGCTTCCGTCTGGGCGAACGGCCCGTGGCAGTAGGAGTTGTTCAGCGGGTCGATCACCTTCTGGAACCGACACGGGTACGGCCCGAAGAACCCCTCCGGTGTGCAGTCGGACTTGTTGGCGGGTCCGTAGACCGCGTTGTAGGCGTCACGTTCGATGGCGTTCTTCTGGTCGTTGGACAGCGCCCCCATCGCACCGAGACCCGTGCCGTACATGTCCCACATGTACGCCCCGTCTTCCAGGTCCTTCGCCTTCTCCCCGATCTGGTCCCAGTCCTGTTTGGTCCGCCCGACACCCTTCCAGTTCTGCGGACTCCACTTGTCCCTGTTCTGGACCATCGACTTGGCCCTGCCGACCATTCCCCGGCCCAGGAATCCGAGCCCCAACCCGGCGACGTCGAACGCGATGGACAGGCCGTCGCCCTTCTCGATGGACTGCACCAGGTCGATCGCCGTCAGCGCGGCCCCAAGAATGAACGCCGCGGTGCCCAGTCCGGGCACGAAGCCCAGGACGTTCAAGCCGACGCCGATCCAGTTCTTGTTCTTGTCGACCCACTTGGCCGCGTTGTCCAAACCGGACTTGATCTTCTTGCCGATCCAGTCCCAGAACATCCCGGTCGGGTCGAACTTGGTGAGCGGGCTGTTGTTCGCGTAGCTGTAGCCCTGCATCTGCTGCGGGTCGGTCAGGTCCATCTTCGGGTCCACGGACAGGAACCGGCCCAGCTGCGGGTCGTACTCGCGGGCCCCCAGGTGGGTCAGGCCCGTGGACGCGTCGGTCGTGCCGCCGACGAACCCCTTCTCGCCGGGGAACGCCGCCAGCCCGCCGCGCGGTGCGCCGAACGGCAACTGCCGTCGGGTGGTCACGTCGAGCGCGCCGCTCGCCACGGCGACCTGCGCGGTGCTCTGGTGGTCGTCCGCGAGCCAGGTGAGGCCCTTGGCGTCCCGCATCGCGACGGTCGCGCCGCCGTGCTGGTAGTAGCGGGTGGCGTCGAGCGCCCCGGTGGCCTTGGTGAGCCGCACCTCCTGGCCGTCCAGGTAGAGCGTGGTGCCCGCCGGGTCGCGGCGGATCAGCCGGTCGCCGTCGGCGTCGTAGAGGAACTCGGTGGTCTTGGTCCCCTCGGTCACCTTCGCCAGGTGGCCCTCGGCGTCCCAGTCGAGCCGCTGCGCGCCGGAGGCCAGGTTCCGACCGATGGTGTTGCCGGACGCGTCGTAGTCGAACCGGTCCGTGGCGGTGCCGCCCGGTCCCGCGGTGGCGACCGAGGCGAGGCGGTGGCCGCCCGCCGGGTAGGTGGACGTGCGGACGGTGTCGCCGCCCGCGGCGTGCCGGGTCTCGGACACCCGGTTGCCGACCTTGTCGTAGCCGAACGACTGCCAGTACGGAGCCGGACCGCCGAGCCCGGTGACGCCGGGGGCGGCGTCGCAGCCGCCGGTGGGCGTCCACGCCTCCGTGACCCGCTGGAGGAAGTCCATCCGGAAGCACTGGACGTCGGCGGGTTTGCCGGTCGGGGTGTCCGCGATGGACGTGATGTTCCCGGACTCGTCGTAGGAGTAGTGGACGTCGGACACCATGGGCTGCGGCAGTTCCGCGTCCACGATGGTGCGGTTCAGCTCGCGGGTGTTGGTGTCGTAGTAGCTCGACAGCCACACCCTCTTGCCCACCGCGCCCAGCTGCACGCGCTGGACCTCGCCGTAACGCGTGTAGTCCGTGTCGGTGACGTACTCCGCGGTGACGCCGCCGAACGCGCCGGACGTCTTGGTCGCTTTCCCGAAGTCGTTGTAGGAGTGGGTGACCGTCTCGGTCGGCAGGGAGCCGATCTTCGGGTAGGTGGTGCTCTCCTGGTCGCCGCTCGGGGTGTACTTCGAGTACGTCTCGTACTTGCCCGCCAGCGCGCCCTCCCGCTGCGGCACGGTGATCCGGTTGCCCAGCGGCGAGTTGAGCGCGCTGTAGCCCAACACCGACGAGGTGTACGCCTCACCGTCTACGAAGCGGGTCGACGTGGCCGCCAGCCCCTTGCCGAACAGGACCGTGTCGTAGGTCCACTCGGCGAGCTTCGGGCCGGTGGCCGACCCGGTCCGCGTCGCGGTCCGCCGCCCCAGCTCGTCGTAGGAGTTGACCAGGGTCACGCCCTTGGCGTCGGTGCTGGTCAGCAGTTGACCGGCCGCGTCGAAGGTCACCGTCGTGGTGCCCTTGTCCGGGTCCTCGTCCTTGACCTGGCGGCCGTGCAGGTCGTAGGCGCGGGTCCAGGTCGCGCCGCCGGGGTCGGTGACCTTCTCGGTCTGGCCCGCGGGCGTGTAGGTGTAGGTGGTCGAGTCGTACTCGCCCTCCGGCTTGGAGCCGTGGTACTGGCGCAGCTCGATCGTCCGGCCCTGGGCGTCGTTGATGATCGTGGTCGGCGTGCTGCCCTTCGGCGGGGTCACGTTCACCCGGTCGCCCGCGTAGGAGGTGGAGGTGCGCCACTTCTCGTTCGCGCCGCCCTTGGTGATCTCGGCGGTCGTCCGGCCCGCGCCGTCGTGCTCGGTCACCGTCTGCATGGGGATGTCGACGTCGGAGGCGACCCACAGCCGGTCGTCGACCGGCGAGTCGGTGAAGTACGGCATGGTCGTCTTGTAGGCGCGGCCGTGGGAGTCGTAGCGGGTGTCGACGATGAGCCTGCCGCCACCGGACGCCGGCGTCTGCGTCTGCCGCAGCCGCAGCAGGCCGTCGTAGATCTCGTTTCCGCTGGTGAAGTTGCCGTTGGGGCCGACGGACGTGGTGGTGACGACGGTCGGGCCGTCGTTGCGGTAGGTGTAGCCGAACCGCTGGTTGCCCTGGGCGTTGGTGGCCCTCGGCCGGTTGGACAGCCACACCTCGGTCTTGCGGCCCAGCGCGTCGTAGGTCGTCTCGGTGGTGCGGCCGTTGGCGTCGACCTGAGTGGTCGGCTGGCCGAACGCGGGCTCCACCGTGGTGGTGACGGCGTGCCCGAGGGGGTTGGTGGCCACGGTCTTGGTGAGCGGACCGCCCGCGGGCGGCACGTACGAGGTGGTGGCCGTGCGGCCCAGCGCGTCACCCGTCGAGGTCACGCGGCCGAGCGCGTCGTACCCGGTCGTGGACTCCAGGCTGTACACGGGACCGGACGCCGGGCGCTGGTCGAGCACCTCGGTCCGGGTGACGTCGCCCTGGTCCGGCGCGGCGCCGAACCCCTTGCCGTCGTAGGCGAAGCGGGTGTCGGAGAGGGCGTCGGCCGGGAACGACGGCGTGGCCGTGCAGGCGACGGCGACGGTCTCGACGCGGGCCGGGTCGGCGATCAGCCACCGCTCGGTGTTGCGGACGATGGTGGTGCGGGTGCACTTGTCGTCCGCCGGGGTCGACACGTCGCCGAGGTCGTTGGTCGTCACGACCTGGCCGCGGTCGTCGTAGGCGGTCTCCTGGCGGGTGGTCCGCCTGCCGATGCCGACCGTCGTGTAGTTGGTCGTGACACCGGGTTTCACGATGTAGGCCTTGAGGATCCCCCTGGTGGCCGTCGGTCCCTGGACGGTCGGGGTGGTGATCGTCTTGGACACCACGCGGTCGCTCTCGCCGTCGCGGGTCTGCGTCTCGAACGCGAACCCGCCGAGCTGGTCGTCGTCCTTGCGGGCCACGCCCTCGGAGTCGGTGACCGACACCGACCGCGTGCCGCTCGGCTGCTTGTCGCCGTCCATGCCCCGGTAGAAGCGCTGCTCGGTCATGGTGATCGGCCCGCTGGGGTCGTCCGGCTCGCCCTGCCGGATCAGCACGGTGCCGAACCCGCGGAAGTCGTTCCAGGTGCGCTTGTCGTCCTTGGTGAACTCGGAGGTGTCGTACGCCCACGCGGCCCCTCCGACGTACTCGTAGGCGGTGACCTGCTCTGTGTTCGCCGAGATCCGGTCGGACTGCACGACCTGCGCAACGACGTACTTGTGGAAGTAGTCGGTGCGCTCGCTGAAGTCCTTCTTGGCCCACCGCATGGGGAAGCAGCGCTTGGTGTTGGTCTCCGCGTTTGCCGGCAGCGAGCCGTCGGCGCAGTCCGGCGCGGCGTAGACGACGCTGGTGACACCGCCGGTCTCGCTGACGATCCCGGTGACCCGGTAGCGCAGCAGCGGACCGAGGCCATCGACCTTGTCCACCCGGTTGGCCATCGGAGCGCCCTCGAACGTCACCGGCGGCAGCTCGACCGGCGTGCCCGCGAGGCCCGTGTGGGAGATGCCCTTGAGCCACAGCGCGGCCTTCTCGCCGTCACCGGGCTTGGGGTACTGCTGGTCGAACGACCACGACTCGACGTCGGAGTAGCCGGAGCCGGACCGGACCTTCGTGGTGACCTTCGCCAGCCGCTTCGTGGACCAGAACGTCGGCGACTCGTGGTCGACGCAGGTGGCCGTGTCGCACTTGTCGTCCCAGGCGACGTCGGGCCAGTTCTCCTTCTTGTCCGGCGTGCAGTCGCTGCCCGGCACGCACCGGTCGGCGGTGGTGAAGTCGACCTTCGCCGCCGCGGGCTCGGTCGAGCCGTCGCGCAGGCCGTACTCGACGGACCGCAGCGAGCCTGCGCGGACGTAGGGCACGGCGGTGGTCTTCTTGTTCAGGCCGTAGGAGTTGGTCTCCGTGTCGTAGCCGTAGAGGGTCACGTTGCCGTGCGGGTCCACGACCCGGTCCAGGTTCCACCGCCACGCCTGCACGCAGTGCGAGGCGTCGAAGGTGGCGGCGTGGCACGGTTCGCCCGCGTCGTCGCCGAACACCGGCACGGTCCACGTCGACTTCGCCTCCGGGCGCGACCCGAACAGGTACTGCGTCCCGTCCGTGGTGGTGATGCGCCAGCTCTCGCCGTCGTCGTCGCCGTTCGCGGTGCCCGTGAGGCGTTCGATCCGCGCGCCGTCGTCGTTCTTGGCCCGCCACCCGCCGGTCGCGTCGTCGCGGATGAGCTGGCCGCCACCACCGCCATAGGACGCGGTGGCGTTGTCGCTGCGCCAGCACAGGTCGCCGACCTTCGGCGGGGTGGTGCCGCCCGTGGTGTCCTCGGCGCACGCGCCGTAGGTGCGTTCCACGAAGCCGACCGACAGGTCCCAGCCGTCGCCGACCCAGGAAGGCTGGTTGTTGGTGGCGCTGGTGTGCCCGTCCACCGAGGACGAGGCGTAGGACAGCGCCAGTTGCGGCGCGGCACCACCCGGCGCGGGCGGCACCCGCAGCGGGTAGGACCAGCTGAAGTCACCGGTCTGCGCGGAGACGTTCCAGGTCGCCGACGGGGCGAGGGGCGTCGCCTTGCTGGTGCCCGCACCGTCCTTCGTGGACCCGTTCGCGGGCTGGTTGCCCGTCAGCGCCCCGCTGGACGCCGGGTCCGCTCCCCGGTCCCCCGCCTGCTGCTGCGACACCGGGGTCGAGCGGACGCCGGACAGCGGCACGGACGGTTCCCCCGCCAACGCGGGCGTCGCGGTCACCACGGACACCAGCGCGGCGACCAGCACCGCGGGCAGGACGGTCGCGGTGGCACGCCGGAGCACGGTTCCTCTGCGTCCGGCGGTCATCCGAGCACCGCGCCGTCGGTCGTGGTCTCGTAGTTGACGACGATCCGCGTCTTCACCGGGTCGTACTTGCGCCAGGCCAGCCGGTCGCTCTCGTCGGCGGCCTTGAGGTAGTACGCCGACCAGCCGGTGGTGTCGACGCCGCTCGTGACGTCGAAGTCGACGGCCTTGTCACCGGCACACCCGGCGGACACGCCGGGGGCGTTCGCGCCGTCGAGGAACCGGCCCTGCGGGGCGTTGTTCCAGGTGAGGCCGGAGTTGAACGTGCGTGACGCCTGGAAGACCTGGTGGCCGCGCGCGGCACAGCTCGGGCTGAAGACGACCGACGTGGAGAGGGTCGCGCTGAGGAGCCGCTTGTCCGCGAGGAAGCCGGTGTCGAACTGGAAGTACGTCCGGGCGACGCCGACGCCGTTGCACCCGACGAAGCCGGTGCACGTGCCGACCTTGCCGAGGGTGTCGGA
>NZ_JBHYHC010000237.1:0-7854 GCF_042738955.1 Umezawaea sp. NPDC059074 | reverse complement strand
GGGTGCCCAACACGAACCCCGCCGCGGCGGGCTGGTAGCGTAACTTATATACAATGACCGGAATGCACGGCGGGCGAAGGTCTCCCCTCGGGGGGCCTTTCGACCGAAGTCTTGGATTCGCGCCGACTTTCGTCGTTCGAGGCGCGGAACCGGCCGCCCATCACCTACGGTTCGCGCCATGACAGACGCCGTGGCCGTGACCGACATCCACAAGTCGTACGGCGACCTCAACGCCGTGGACGGCGTCTCCTTCGCCGTCGCCGAGGGCGAGTTCTTCGGCATCCTCGGGCCGAACGGCGCGGGCAAGACCACGACGCTGGAGATCGTGGAAGGCTTGCGGGAGCCCGATTCCGGGACCGTGTCGCTGCTCGGCGTGAACCCGTGGCCGCGCAACCCCGCCCTGCTGCCCCGTGTCGGCGTGCAGCTCCAGGCGTCCAGCTTCTTCGAACGGCTGACCGCGCGCGAGCAGCTGGAGACGTTCGGGTCGCTCTACGGCGTGAGCAAGTCGACGGCCGCCGAGATGCTGGAGCTGGTCGGCCTCACGGACAAGGCCGACGTCCAGGAGAACAAGCTGTCCGGCGGCCAGCGGCAGCGCCTGTCGATCGCCTGCGCGCTGGTCCACGACCCGGACGTCGTGTTCCTCGACGAGCCGACGGCCGCGCTGGACCCGCAGGCCCGGCGCAACCTGTGGGACGTGCTGCGCGCGATCCAGGACCGCGGCAAGACCATCGTCTACACGACCCACTACCTGGACGAGGCCGAGATCCTCTGCGACCGGGTGGCCATCATGGACCGCGGCAAGGTCCTCGCCCTCGACTCGCCCGCCGCCCTCGTGCGCGGGCTCGACGCGCCGACGCGGATCACCCTCCAGCCCGGCACGCTGCCCGCGGACGACGCGCGCGGCATCGAGGGCGTGGACAGCGCGACCGACGACGAGGACGGCCTCACCATCTCCACCCGCAAGCCCGCGCCGGTGCTGTCCGCGCTGGCCGAGCGCGGCGCGCTCGACGGGCTCCAGGTCCGCACCGCCACCCTCGAGGACGTCTTCCTCGGTCTGACCGGACGGGAGTACCGGGCATGAGCACCGCGTTCAAGAGCCTCTCCACGGCGATGCTCAAGGGCTTCATCCGCGACAAGATGTCGCTGTTCTTCATGTTCTTCTTCCCGCTGATGTTCCTGGTGGTCTTCGGCCTGCTGTTCCGGGACGCGGGCCAAGACAAGATCAAGATCGCGGTCATCGGCGACGGCCCGGTGGTCGCGGCGCTGGAGAAGACCGGCGCGGTGGAGGTCCAGCGGTTCGACGACGAGCAGGCCGCCGTCGCGAAGGTCAAGGACGGCGACCTCCCCGCCGCGCTCGTCCTGCGCGGCAACACCGTCCAGCTCCGGTTCGCCGCCAGCGACCAGGTCGCCGCGGGCACCGTGAACGGGCTGGTGTCCGGTGTGGTCGACCAGGTGAACCTGGGCGCGACCGGTCAACCGCCCGCGTTCACGCTGCAGCAGCAGCCGGTCGAGGACGCGTCGCTCAAGCCGATCCAGTACCTCACGCCCGGCATCCTGTCGTGGGGCATCTCGATCTCCGCGGTGTTCGGCGCGGCGCTGACCATGGTGTCCTGGCGCAAGAAGCAGGTGCTGCGGCGCATCCGGCTCGCCCCGGTCAGCGCCATCACGGTCCTCACCTCGCGGCTGACCGTGAGCGTCGGCATCGCGGTCGTGCAGGCCATCACGTTCGTGCTGGTGGCCCTGACCCCGCCGTTCGGCCTCAAGCTCGCGGGCAGCTGGTACCTGGCGCTGCCGCTGCTGGTCCTCGGCACGCTGGCGTTCTTCGCCATCGGCATGCTCGTCGGCGCGTTCTGCAAGACCGAGGAGGCCGCCAGCGGCGCGGCGAACATCCTGGTGCTGCCGATGTCGTTCCTGTCCGGCACGTTCTTCCCCATCGAGAACGCGCCCGGCTGGCTCCAGGCGGTCTCGAAGGCGTTGCCGCTGCGGCACATGAACGACGGGATGCTCGACGTCCTGGTGCGGGGCAAGGGGATCGAGGCGCTGCTGGTGCCGTGCTCGGTGCTGATCGCCTTCACCGCCGTGGTCGGCCTGCTCGCCGCCAAGCTGTTCCGCTGGGAGGACTGAAACACCCCAAAACGCCCGTGAGCCCGCTCACGCAGCACAATGGAGGCCATGCTCTCCACCTCTGCGGGTCGGTTCCGCCTCTTCGCGCTGGCCGAGGCGGTGTCCTGGGCGGGTCTGCTGATCGGGATGCTCTTCAAGTACGTGCTCTCGGACAACGAGATCGGCGTGAAGGTGTTCGGCCCGATCCACGGGTTCATCTTCATCGTCTACATCCTCGTGGCCCTGCTCGCGAGCGTCGCCCAGAAGTGGGAGCGCCGCACGACGGTGCTCGCGCTGCTGGCGAGCATCCCGCCGTTCGGCACGATCGCCTTCGAGCGCTGGGCGATCCGGACCGGCAGGCTGGACGTCCCTCAGGCCAGCGCGGCCTGAGCCCTCCGGATCTCGTACTCGGGGTCCCCGGAGTGGTAGACCTGCTCGCTGTCCTCGATGTTCGCCAGGAACTCGCGGTAGCGGATCGCGTTGAACACGTGCACCAGCGGGATCGCCAGCTCCAGCGCGGCGGCCGGGTCGCTGTCCGGCACGTGCTCCAGCCAGGCCGCCGTCCACAGCTCGGCCAGCAGCGTCCGCCGCTCCGGCGGGAGGAACGTCCACAGCCGGGCCGCGTCCAGCGCCGGGTGGCCCCAGCACGAGTCCGCCCAGTCGATCACCTGCGTGGTGACGCCGTCGGACTGCCAGTTGCCGGGGTGGAAGTCGCCGTGCAGCAGCGTCAGCGGCAGCCCGGTGGCGAGCAGCGCGTCGGCCCGCTCGCGCGAGCCCTCGACCTCGGCCGACCACATCGGCACCTCCGGCAGGCCCGAGGGCCGCTCGCCCGCCAGCGCGGCCTGCACGGCCACGAACCTCGGCACGACCGACCGCACCTGCTCCGGCTCGGCGGGCCAGCAGGGGTCGCCGGGGGCGTCGGCCGTCAGCACCCGCAGCGGCGCGGCGGCGATCACCTCGGGCACCAGTGACGGGTCCTTCCCGGCCACCAGCCGCAGGGCGATCGGCTCGGCCGCGAAGAACGGCGGCAGCCCCTTCACCCACACGCGGCCCGCGTCGGTGTCCACCCGGAAGACGCACGACAGGTTCCAGGTCTTCACCTGGACGACGGGACCTGTTCGGGTGACGAACCCCTCGGCCCACGCGACCAGCTCGGCGGGCCCGCCCGGTTTCGCCCACGGCAGCCGCAGCGGCGTGTCCGGGAACGCGTGCACGGGCTCGGCGGCCAGCGCGGTCCGGTCCGGCGCGCCGTGCGCCTCCACCTGGTAGGTGACCGTGCCGCCGCGCATCCCCTCGCCGTCGACCTCGACCAGCCGCAGCACGGACGTCGGCACCCCGAGCACCCGTTCGAGGTGCTCGTTGACCAGCTGGACCTGGTTCCACCACCCGCTGGCCACGGCGAACGGCCCGACGGAACCGGCGTACTCGCCGTCGACCACGACCAGGGCGATGACCTCGTGCATCCGCACAGGGTGGCCGAGGCCTCCGGCGGAGCGCGACCGAATTAGTCCTCGAAGTCGCCGACCGCGCGGCGGACCTTCGCCAGCAGGTCCGTCAGCTGCTCGGTCTGCCGCTCGGTGAGCCCGCGCAGCCCGAAGTCCACGCTGGTCACGGCCTCGGTGGCCACCTCGCGCCGAGCCCGGCCGGTGTCGGTGATCTCGACGAGCGTCGTCCGCCGGTCGGTCGGGTGCGGGTTGCGCCGCACCAGCTCGTCGGCCTCCAGCCGGTCCACGATGTTCGTGACGCTGGTCGGGTGCAGCTGGAGCCGCTCGCCCATGACCCGCATCGGCAGGCTGCCCGCCTTGGAGAACGTCAGCAGCACCAGCGCCTCGTAGCGGGCGAACGTGAGCCCGTGCGGCTTCAGCGCCGCGTCGACGGCGGACTGGATGATTTGCTGTACGCGCATGACGCTCGTGACCGCCGCCATCGACGTCGACGGTCCGATGCGCTTCTCCCACAGCTCGGCCGCGCGTGCGATCGGGTCGAACGGCAGTGGCTGGGGCGTCATGCAGGCGAAGCTACCAGTGGGTACAAGTCGACGATCCAGGAGGCACGCGTGCTCATCGCGTTCAGCGTCAGCCCGCTCGGCGGGGAGTCCGACAGCGTCGCGGAGGCGGTCGCCGAGGCCGTCCGCGTCGTGCGCGAGTCGGGCCTGCCCAACGAGACCAACGCCATGTTCACCCTCGTCGAGGGGGAGTGGGACGAGGTGATGGCGGTCGTGAAGAAGGCCACCGAGGCCGTGCAGGCCGCCGCGCCGCGGGTCAGCCTGGTGCTCAAGGCCGACATCCGGCCCGGCTTCACCGGTCAGATGGCCACCAAGGTGGAGCGCGTGGAGGCCCACCTGCGCGAGCTGTGACAGGTGACACGATGGCGTCAGATAGTCGGACATCCTACTATTTGGGGATCGACGACGATGCGGAGACCGCCATGCCTGCTCCCGGCTACGACGAGAACTACGCCGACCACGAGGCCGGTCGTCAGCGCTGGCAGGACGCCTACGCCAAGGCCGAGGCGACCGGCCGCGTGCGCGACGCGGACTTCACGACGCTGTCCGGCGTCGAGGTCGACCCGGTCTACGGGCCGCGGCCGGGCGAGACCGTGGAGGGCTTCGAGCGCATCGGCTGGCCGGGCGAGTACCCGTTCACCCGCGGCCTGCACCCGACCGGGTACCGCGGCAAGAACTGGACCATCCGCCAGTTCGCGGGCTTCGGCAACGCCGAGCAGACCAACGAGCGCTACAAGATGATCCTGGCGCGCGGCGGTGGCGGCCTGTCGGTGGCGTTCGACATGCCCACGCTGATGGGCAAGGACTCCGACGACCCGCGCTCGCTCGGCGAGGTCGGCCACTGCGGCGTGGCCATCGACTCGGCGGCCGACATGGACGTCCTGTTCGGCGACATCCCGTTGGAGCAGGTCACCACGTCGATGACCATCTCCGGCCCCGCCGTGCCGGTGTTCGTGATGTACCTGGTCGCCGCCGAACGGCAGGGCGCGGACATCTCGAAGCTCAACGGCACCCTCCAGACGGACATCTTCAAGGAGTACATCGCCCAGAAGGAGTGGCTGTTCGCGCCCGAGCCGCACCTGCGGCTCATCGGCGACCTGATGGCGTACTGCCAGGACAACATCCCCGCGTACAAGCCGCTGTCGGTGTCCGGCTACCACATCCGCGAGGCCGGGGCGACGGCCGCGCAGGAGCTGGCGTTCACCCTCGCCGACGGGTTCGGCTACGTCGAGCTGGGCCTCTCGCGCGGCCTGGACATCGAGAAGTTCGCGCCCGGCCTGAGCTTCTTCTTCGACTCGCACCTCGACTTCTTCGAGGAGATCGCCAAGTTCCGCGCGGCCCGCCGCATCTGGGCCAGGTGGATGCGCGACGTCTACGGCGCCCGCACGGCGAAGGCCCAGCAGCTCCGCTTCCACACCCAGACCGCGGGCGTCTCCCTCACCGCGCAGCAGCCGGACAACAACATCGTCCGCACCGCCGTGGAGGCCCTCGCGGCCGTCCTGGGCGGCACGAACTCGTTGCACACCAACGCGTTGGACGAAGTCCTCGCCCTGCCGAGCGAGAAGGCCGCCCAGATCGCCCTGCGCACCCAGCAGGTGATCATGGAGGAGACCGGCGTCTCGAACGTGGCGGACCCGCTCGGCGGCTCCTGGTACGTGGAGGCCCTGACCGACAAGATCGAGGCCGAGGCCGAGAAGGTCTTCGACCGCATCAAGGACATGGCCCGCGCGGCGGTGCCGTCGGGCGAGCACGAGATCGGCGAGATGACGTCCGGCATCCTGCGCGGCATCGAGGACGGCTGGTTCACCGGCGAGACGGCGGACTCGGCGTTCGTCTACCAGGTCGCGCTGGAGAAGGGCGACAAGAAGGTCGTCGGCGTCAACGTCCACACCGAGTCCCTCTCGGAGAACCTGGAGATCCTCCGCGTCAGCCACGAGGTGGAGCGCGAGCAGAACCGCGTCCTGGCCGCTCGCAGGTCCACCCGCGACCAAGCGGCGGTCGACCGAGCTTTGGCCCACATGGTCGAGGTGGCCCGCACGGACGGCAACCTCATCGAACCGATGCTCGCAGCGGCCAGGGCCGAAGCGACGTTGGGCGAGATCTGCGGCGTCCTCAAGGACGAGTGGGGCGGTTACACCGAGCCCGCCAGGTTCTAGCGCGCCGCCCGCCGGGTAACCGCCGGTTGTGCCATCGTTGACGGCACCATCGGCGGACGAAGGCGGTTCCATGCGACCGAGCAGGACGATCACGGGCTTGGTCACGGTTTTGCTGCTGGCGGCCTGCGCCCCCACGAACACGGGCAGCCCCCCGTCCAGCACGCCGACCACCACCACGACGACCTCCGATGCCGAGCAGCCGACGACGACCACGTCGGACGCACCACCGTCCTCGGAGGGCGAAGTGAAGGTGGACTTGGCAAAGGGCAGGGGCATCACACTGGTGGGCGACCACTGGTACATCCACACCAGCTTCTCGTTCACCGTGACGATGACGGCCCCACAGGGCGAGAGCCCGAAGGACCCGCTGAACGTGGTCGTCTCGTTCCCCGGCGACGCGGTCACGGTGTTCTCGACCGACGGCGAGGGCTGGTCCTGCCAGGACGTGGAGACGGGCCTGTCGTGCACCCACGCGGACCCGGCGAAGCCGGGAGAGGCTTGGCCGGTGCTGACGGTGAACGCTGGGCCACCGAAGAAGACCACGCAGAACGAGTCGCTTTCGGTGGAGGCCAGTGGGCCGGGCAAGGGCACGGCATCCGTGCAGATGGACCTGGACACCAGCACCTGAGCGGAGCCTCCCGGCGGCTCCGCCTTCCTGGGTTGGGGTTCCTGGCTGCGAGTTCCAGCCTGGCCGGCCGGTGGCTTCGGCTTCCAGCCTGGTCACTTGGCGGCCGTCGGTTCCGGGTGGGTCACTTAGTGGCCGCCCATTCCAGCCAGCTCACCCGGCGGCTCCCGGTTCCAGCTCGCCCAGTCGGCGACTACCGGTTCCAGCCGGGCCACCCGGCGGCTGCCGGTTCCGGGTGGGTCACCCAGTGGCTTCCGGTTCCGGCTTGCCTGCTTGGTGACTACGGCTTCCAGCGTGCTGTGTCCGATTTGATTTGGGGCCCCTAGATTTGCCCCTTGATCGGGCCAAAAGGCAGTGCCCCAAAGCCCTGCCCGATCTCCAATTTTAAGGGGCAAATCCCCCAAATAAAATCGGACACGAACCAACCAGCCAGGTCGAGCGGGTAGGCAATCGGCTCTCAAGCAGCCTGCCGCAGGCAACCCTGCGCTGTCGACGAGCGGCAGGCCTGCCGCAGGCAACCTTGCGATCGAACCGCCGCAGGCTGTCTGCCGCAGGCAACCCTGCGTCAGCCGGTCCTGTAGGCCTGCCGGAGACAACCCTTCGATCCAACCCGTGCAACCTGTCTGCCGCAGGCAACCTTGCGTCTTCAACCACCCATCGCCTGCCGCAGGCAACCCTTCGCCCTCAACCACCCCAAGCCGTCTGCCGCAGGCAACCTGAAAACCGAGACACAGCCCGTCCGGCCCTCACCGCCTGCCCACAACGGCAGCCGCAGCCGGCGGGCCCCCGGCCCCAACTCAACCCCGTGACCAACCCGCCCCACATCCAAATTGCACCGTCCGAAACCGCACCAACTATCTTCCGGCCCCCGGCCGGCACTCGCACCGCGCCCCAACCGGACCATGCCGGCAGGTTCTTTTAACCCCCACCCCGGCCGGCCCCCGATTGTTTTTGCGCCCCCACCC
>NZ_JBHYHC010000236.1:0-7868 GCF_042738955.1 Umezawaea sp. NPDC059074 | reverse complement strand
CCTCCGCCTTGCAAACCCCCCCCTTCCCCGACGAGGTCATGGCGGCCCGGAACACCCGACTAGAAGTGGTCGGCCTCGGTCAGTTCGCGTTCGAAGGCGTCGGCCTTCGCCACGACCAGTTGGAGCGGCCGGTCGAACTCCTCGAGGACGCTGAGGTCTTCCAAGGGCACGGTGTGCTTGAGCAGCGCCACGCCGTCGACCACGGCCGCGCCGCCCACGAGGGCCTCGCCCGCCAGGTCGAGGAGGCGGCGCAGGTCGATCTTGTCGGCTCGGCCGACCGGGGAGGAGATCTCCAGCCAGGCCGCGCCGTCGGCGTCGGGCACGTGGTGCACCGACACCTGCTGGGTGCGGTCGTCCGCCAGGGTGAGGCGGAAGCGCAGCCAGGCGTCCGTCTCCTCCAGGACCTCGTACCGCAGCCGAACAAAGTTGATCACTTCGGTCCAGGTGGTCACCGTGTTTGTCGCCTCTCGCCCTGACCGGTCCTCACGTGGGCGAAAGCATCTCACGGCGTCCTCCGGCAGGCCCGAGGACAGGGTCGATTGGGCCGATCGGACCAACCGCCCCGGCCCCGGCACGGTGGGCGAAACGCCGGTCACGGTGCGCCACCAGGAGCGGAATTCCGGGTCCCCTTCGGCATTTCTGCGGTCCGCGGACCACCCTCCGCGAGAGGATCGAACCGACTCGTTCGACCGGGCATTGGGCTACTAGGGTGAGCGGGTCCGCGCATCGGACGACCCAGAACTCGGGAGGCCCCCACCTTGTCCGGCAAGTCGTTCGTCCACCTGCACGTCCACACCGAGTACTCGATGCTCGATGGCGCGGCCAAGGTCGCCCCGCTGTTCGAAGAGGCCCAGCGGCTGGGCATGCCCGCGGTCGGCATGACGGACCACGGCAACATGTACGGGGCCGACGAGTTCTACCAGACGGCCACCAAGTTCGGCATCAAGCCGATCATCGGCATCGAGGCCTACGTCGCCCCGCACAACCGGCTGCACAAGAAGCCGGTCTTCTGGGGCGACCCCGGTCAGCGCAGCGACGACCTCGCCGGTGCCGGCGCGTACACCCACATGACGATGCTCGCGGGCAACGCGACGGGCCTGCGGAACCTGTTCAAGCTGCACACGCGTGCGAGCATGGAGGGCTACTACCGCAAGCCCCGGATGGACCGCGAGCTGATCGCCGAGCACGCCGAGGGCATCATCGCCACGACCGGCTGCCCGTCCGGCGAGGTGCAGACCCGCCTGCGGCTGGGCCACGAGGCCGAGGCGATCCAGGCGGCGTCGGACTACCGCGACATCTTCGGGGCCGAGAACTTCTACCTCGAGCTCATGGACCACGGCCTGAGCATCGAGCGGCGGGTCCGCGAGGGCCTGCTCATGATCGGCAAGAAGCTCGGCATCCCGCCGCTGGCCACGAACGACAGCCACTACGTGACCAAGGAGCAGGCGAGCACGCACGAGGCGCTGCTCTGCGTGCAGTCCGGCAAGATGCTGTCCGACCCGGCGCGGTTCAAGTTCGACGGCGACGGCTACTACCTCAAGTCGGCGCAGGACATGCGCGAGCTGTGGGACGCCGAGGTGCCGGGCGCGACGGACTCCACGCTGGTGATCGCCGAGCGCGTCGAGTCGTACGAGGACGTGTGGGCCCACCACGACCGCATCCCGAACTTCGACGTCCCCGAGGGCGAGACGCAGGAGTCGTGGTTCCGCCACGAGGTGATGGCGGGTCTGGACCGCCGGTTCCCGAACGGCATCCCGGACGGCTACGTCGAGCGCGCCGAGTTCGAGCTCAAGGTCATCATCGACAAGGGCTTCCCGGCGTACTTCCTCATCGTCGGCGACCTCATCCGCCACGCGCGGGACATCGGCATCCGGGTCGGCCCCGGCCGTGGTTCCGCCGCGGGCGCGCTGGTCGCGTACGCGATGGGCATCACGAACATCGACCCGATCCCCCACGGTCTGCTGTTCGAGCGGTTCCTGAACCCCGAGCGCACCGCCATGCCCGACATCGACATCGACTTCGACGACCGCCGTCGAGGCGAGATGATCCGGTACGCGTCGGACAAGTACGGCAACGACCGGGTCGCCCAGGTGATCACCTTCGGCACGATTAAGACCAAGGCCGCCCTGAAGGACTCGGCGCGCGTGCACTTCGGCCAGCCGGGCTTCGGCATCGCCGACCGCATCTCCAAGGCGCTGCCGCCGCCGATCATGGCGAAGGACATCCCGCTCTACGGCATCGTCGACAAGAGCCACCCCCGCTACGGCGAGGCCGCCGAGGTCAGGGCGCTGGTCGAGACCGACGAGCAGGTCAAGACGATCTTCGACACGGCTCGCGGCCTGGAGGGCCTGATCCGCAACGCGGGCGTCCACGCCTGCGCGGTGATCATGTCGCGCGACCCGCTGTCGGACTCCGTCCCGCTGTGGATGCGCGACGACGGCTCGATCATCACGGGCTGGGACTACCCGTCCTGCGAGAACATCGGCCTGTTGAAGATGGACTTCCTCGGCCTGCGCAACCTGACGGTCATGGGCGACGCCATCGACAACATCGAGGCGAACCGGGGCAAGGAGACGATCCCGGACTTCGACAACCTCGCGCTGGACGACCCGGAGACGTACGCCCTGCTCAGCCGCGGTGACACGCTCGGCGTGTTCCAGCTGGACGGCGGGCCCATGCGCGACCTGCTGCGCAGGATGCAGCCGACTGCGTTCGAGGACATCGTCGCGGTCGGCGCGCTGTACCGCCCCGGCCCGATGGGCATGAACGCGCACAACGACTACGCCGACCGCAAGAACGGGCGGCAGGAGGTCACGCCGATCCACCCGGAACTGGCGGAGCCGCTGAAGGACATCCTGGGCGAGACCTACGGTCTGATCGTCTACCAGGAACAGATCATGTTCATCGCCCAGAAGGTCGCCAACTACTCCATGGGGCGCGCGGACGTGCTCCGCAAGGCGATGGGCAAGAAGAAGGCCGAGGTGCTGGCCAAGGAGTTCGAGGGCTTCCGCGACGGCATGCGGAACCACGAGCTGAAGTTCTCCGACGAGGCAATCAAGGCCCTGTGGGACACGATCCTCCCGTTCGCCGGCTACGCGTTCAACAAGTCGCACGCCGCCGCGTACGGCCTGATCTCGTACTGGACCGCCTACCTCAAGGCGAACTTCCGCGCGGAGTACATGGCCGCGCTGCTGACGTCGGTGGCGGACAACAAGGACAAGTCGGCCGTCTACCTCGCCGAGTGCCGCCGACTGGGCATCAAGGTGCTGCCGCCGGACGTCAACGAGTCCGCGCTCCGCTTCGGTGCGGTCGGCACGGACATCCGCTTCGGCCTCGGCGCGATCCGCAACGTCGGCGCGAACGTGGTCGACTCGATCGTGGCCACGCGGCAGAAGCGCAACGCCTACGCGTCGTTCACGGACTTCATGGACAAGTCCGAACTGGTGGTGTGCAACAAGAGGGTCGTCGAGTCGCTGATCAAGGCGGGCGCGTTCGACTCGTTCGACCACACGCGCCTGTCGCTCATCCAGGTGCACGAGGACGCGGTCGACATCGTCGTGCCGATCAAGCGCAAGGAGGCGGACGGCCAGTTCGACCTCTTCGGCGGCGGTGACGACGACGCGGAGAAGGACGACGACAGCTCGGCGCTGGCGCACCTCAAGATCGGCTCCGAGGAGTGGCCGCGCAAGCAGATGCTGTCGCTGGAGAAGGAGATGCTGGGCCTGTACGTCTCGGCCCACCCGCTGGACGGCACCGAGCGGATCCTGCGCAAGTACGCGCCGCGCCCGATCGCCGTCGTCCTGGACGACCCGCCGAAGGAAGGCGAGCTGATCGTCTCCGGGATGATCTCCGCGATGGAGCGGCGGGTCAACAAGAACGGCGAGCCGTGGGCGATCGTCACGATCGAGGACCTCGACGCCGCCGTGGAGGTCCTGTTCTTCCCGAAGTCGTACTCGGTGCTCTACGGCGACCTGGAACTCGACTCGGCGGTGTGCGTGAAGGGCCGGGTGAACTGGCGCGAGGACAAGATGTCCATCTTCGGCAGCGACGTCGTCCCGCTGGACATCTCCGACGCCGAGAACAACCCCGGCGTCGCCCCGCCGATCGTCCTGGGCCTCAGCACCAAGACGTTGACGCCGGAACTGGTCGAGGAACTGAAGCAGACCCTCGCCTCGCACACCGGTGACGTCCCGGTGCACCTCAACGTGCAGCGCCGGGACAGGACGAAGGAGCTGTACGTGGTGGACAACTTCCGCGTCGCCACCACCCCGTCGTTCTTCGGCGACCTGAAGACGCTGCCGGGCGTGCTGATCGAACGCTAGCCCCACTCCCACGAAGGGCCGCACCCGCTCCGGGTGCGGCCCTTCGTCGTTTTCGGACGGTCAGCGGCGTGGGTCACATCGGAGCGGAAAACAGTTGCACCCCTGGTTTGAGTTCCATAGACTCAAACTATGTTCACCAGGGCAGAGGCGCTAGACCGAGTGGAGCGGGCCGGGTCGGCCGCCGGGCTCTTCGGGCCTGCCAGCGGGGATCCGGGGAAGCGCAGGGAGGTCCAGCGGCTGTACCGGGCGTTGGCCTCCGTGCTGCACCCGGACGTGACGGAGGCCGGGGACGTGCGGGCGCACGCGGCGTCCGCCGAGCTGACCCGGATGCACCACGAGTGGATCAACGGGGCCACCGTCGAGCTGCGGACGGCCACCGGGGTCTACCGGATCGGCGAGCCGTTCGCCGTGGGCAGCGTGGCGAACGTGTACCGGTCCGACGGGCCGCACATGGTGAAGGTCGTGCGCAACCCGGTGTTGAACCCGTTGCTGCGCGGCGAGTGGGAGGCGCTGCGGGCGTTGGGGCGGTTCACCGACCAGCACCGGTGGCTGCGGCCCTACTACCCGCGGCTGCTCGACACGTCGGGGGACGTCGAGCGGGGCGAGCGGGCCTTCACGGTCCTGGCGCCGCTGGTGGACGGGTTCGTGACGTTGGCCGAGGTGCGGAAGGCGTTCCCCGGCGGGCTGGACGGGCGGGACTACGCGTGGATGCACCGGCGGCTGCTCAAGGCGCTGGCCGGGGCGCACGGGCTCGGGCTGGCGCACGGGGCCGTCACCGCCGAGAACGTGCTGGTGCACCCCGAGAAGCACGGGATCGTGCTGGTCGGGTGGTCGTTCAGCGTCGAGTCCGGGCAACGGCTGCTCGCGACCAGCAAGTCCATCGCCTACCCGCCGGAAGTCGACCGGGGCGAACCGGTCACCACGGCCACGGACGTCCACATGGCACACACGCTGATGCTGGACCTGGTGGCCCCCAACGAAACCCGGCAGCGCACCTTCGCGCGCGGGTGCACGCAGGACAACCCGAGCAGGCGGCCCGACGCCGTCGACCTGATCGACGAGTACGACGACCTGCTCGAAGACCTCTACGGCGCACGGGTCTTCCGCCCGTTCACCGTTCCGAAGCAGACAGGAGCCTGACCATGGGACACGGCAGCTGGGACGACAACGCCTACGCGGCGGCCAAGACCTTCCGCGCGGCCAAGGGGATCGCCGACTTCGGCTACACCGCCGCGACGAAGGGCAAGCCGTCGTCGAGCTGGAAGGCCGCGCCTTCACTGGACCCGTACGGCGTGGCGGCCCGCGAGTGCCGCGACTCGCCCGACCACGCCGACTCGACGCCGATCGCGGTGCTGTTCGACGTGACCGGCTCGATGGGCAGCGTCCCGAAGATCATGCAGGGCAAGCTCGGGAAGCTGCACGGGTTGTTGCAGCGCAAGGGGTACCTCGCCGACCCGCAGCTGATGTTCGGCGGGATCGGTGACGCCGACAGCGACCGGGTGCCGTTGCAGGTCGGGCAGTTCGAGTCGGACAACCGGATGGACGAGCAGCTGCGCGACATCTTCCTGGAGGGCAACGGCGGCGGCCAGAAGAGCGAGTCCTACGAGCTGGCCGCGTACTTCGTCGCCCGCCACGTCGTCACCGACGCCTGGCAGAAGCGCGGCCGCAAGGGCTACCTGTTCCTGATCGGCGACGAGCTGAACAAGCCGCGGTTGGAGGCCCGGCACATCCGCCGGATCATCGGCGACGACCTCGCGCAGGACATCGACCCCGCGTCGGTGTACCGGGAACTGGCCCGCAAGTGGCACGTGTACTTCATCCTGCCCAACCAGTCCTCGTACTACAACGACGACACCATCGGCGAGCACTGGCGCACGATCCTCGGCCAGAACTTCCTCAAGCTGGACGACCCCGGCGCTGTGTGCGAGCTGATCGCGGCGACCATCGGGCTGGAGGAGCAGGTGGTCGACCTGGACCAGGCGCTGGTGGACCTGGCCGAGATCGGGTCGGCCGCCGAGAGCGCGGCCGTCGGCAAGGCGCTGGTGGCGGTCGGATCGAACGCGAAGACGCTCGCGAAGTCGGCCACTCCCCTGGGCCTAGACGGTCCCGACGACGTGGCGCTGAGCTGACATGAGCGCCGGGGAGCACGTGGTCGTCGTCGGGTTGGGGTTCGGCGACGAGGGCAAAGGGGCGGTCGTCGACGCGCTGTGCGCCGACGGACCGGTGTCGGCGGTGGTGCGGTTCAACGGGGGCGCGCAGGCCGCGCACAACGTGGTCGTCGGCGACCGGCACCACACGTTCAGCCAGTTCGGGTCCGGCACGCTCGCGGGCGTGCCGACCTGGCTGTCCCGGCACGTGCTCGTGGAGCCGATCGCGCTGGCGACGGAGTCGCGGGAACTGGCGGCGCTCGGCGTCGACGACCCGTTGGGGATGGTGTCGATCGACGCGGACGCGCTGCTCACGACCCCGTTCCACGTCGCGGCGAACCGGGCGCGGGAGGACGCCAGGGGTCGCGACCGGCACGGCTCGTGCGGCAAGGGCATCGGCGAGACCGCCTGGTACGCGCTGCTGGCCGGTCGGGGGGCCGGGCGCGGCGACGTCGTGGAGGGGCAGGAGGTGCCGGGCACGCCGGGCCCGGCGCCGACGGTCGGCGACTGCGCGGACCCGGTCCTGTTGCGGCGCAAGCTGGACGTGCTCGCCCGGTGCTACGAGCCGCTGATCGGCGACGGCATCTCGGTGGACGACTTGGTGGCGCTCTACCGGGCGTTCGCGGGGGCCGTGCGGGTCACGACCGGGGACGAGGCGGGGCGGCTCGCCGACGCCGGGCGGCTCGTGTTCGAGGGGGCGCAGGGGGTCCTCCTCGACGAGACGCACGGGTTCCACCCGCACACCACGTGGTCCACCGTCGTGCCGCGCAACGCGAAGGCGCTGCTCAACGGCCGGAGCGCGCGGGTGCTGGGCGTGACGAGGACCTACCAAACGCGGCACGGCGCGGGGCCGCTGCCGACCGAGGACGCCGCCGTGCTCGCCCGGTTCCCCGAGCGCCACAACGGCACCGGCGAGTACCAGGGGGCGTGGCGGGCCGGGCACCTCGACGCCGTGCTGCTGCGGTACGCCGTGGCCGCGTGCGGCGGGGTGGACGGGCTCGCCGTGACCCACCTGGACGCGCCGGACCTGCGGGTCGCCACGGCCTACCGGACCGGGGCGACGCGGGTCGCCGAGCTGTCGACGCCGTCCGTGGCGGGGTGCGTGCCGGAGCTGGAGGCGCTGCCCGACCCGGTGGCGTTCCTGGAGGACCTGGTCGGGGCGCCGGTGCTCGTCACCGGCGCGGGGGCCGACCGGGCGGACTACGCCGTGCGGACCCCGGTCCCGCGGTGAGGTGCGGGACAATCCCGACATGATCGAGTCGACGCTGGTCTCGGTGGACGTGGTCGTGCTCCGGTTCGACCTCGACGCGCGGGCGGTGGTCCTGGGGGTGGGGCCCCGCGCGCGGGTCCCGTTCGCGGGGGGGTTGGGGCTCCCCCGGGTGCTGCTGGGCCGGGGGGA
>NZ_JBHYHC010000235.1:0-8006 GCF_042738955.1 Umezawaea sp. NPDC059074 | reverse complement strand
CCGATTGTATGTGCGCCCCCACCCTTGTTCGTGTTGTCACGGCGTCTTTCCAGCCTTGACAAGACGAAAAAGGGTGGGATAATCGGCGCAATCGGGGGTTCCCCTCCCAAGCGCAAGCTCTCGCAAGCGTCCCCCAAAAGCGAGAACCCCCCAACACATACGCTAGCCCAGAGGTACGACACTCCCACGTACCCGCAGCTCAGAGCACCCGAGAAGCCCGATCAACAGCCCCCCAACTGGACAGTATCTTCAGCTTCTCCTCCGAAGGCGACCCAGTGTCAGCCGTATACAAGATCAACGACATCCCAGGATCCGTAGGCGGCACCAACGTCTCATAGTTGATCGCCATAACCCCCACAGCTTCGTGATAAAACCGCTTACTCCCATGCGTATGCCGAAACACCCGATAATCCGCCCAATACCGAGCGAACTCCTCCGAAGCAGCACTCAACTCCGCCACCAACGCCCCCAACACCGGATCAGCCGAATCCCTCCCCCCGGCCACCCGCAGGATCGCCACCATCTGCTCAGCGATCACAGCCCAATCCGGATACACAACCCGAGCCTTCGGATTCAGGAACATCCACCGAGCCATGTTCCGCTCCCCCACCGGCATAGCCGGGAAGTCGTCGATCAACACCGTCCCCATCCGGTTGATCGCAACAACCTCCAACCGAGGCCCGTGCACCACAGCCGGCGTCGGATCCAACGCCTCAATCATCATCCGCACCGCAGGCCGAGCCCGAACGGACCGCACCCCAACCCGCCCCCCGGACGGCTTCACCAGCTCGAACAGATGCGCCCGCTCCAGTTCGTCCAACCTCAACGCGTCAGCCACCGCCGACAACACCTGATCGGACACGTTCCGAGCCCGCCCCTGCTCCAACCGGTTGTAGTAGTCGACGCTCACCCCGGCCAGCAGCGCCAGCTCCTCCCGCCGCAACCCGGCCACCCGCCGACTCCCAGCCCGCCACGGCAACCCCACGTCGTCCGGCGTCAACCGAGCCCTCCGAGACCGAAGAAACTCACGGAGCTCACTGGGCTGAGTCATGCCCTCATTCTCACCACCCCCTCACCACGCGCGCGAGCGCAAGGGAGGCACTGGTGGTGCCAGGTTCACGGGTGCCAAGCAACCCGTTCCCCCACCCACCCAAGGCCAGTTGACTGGACCCACCAGCGAAAACGAGGAGCGAGCACCATGCCAATGCCAGCCAACCCCCCGAAGAACCCGTCCAGCCCCTTCGCCAGCTTCTCCGGCCACCACATCGGCATCCGCGTCCCCGACTACGAAGCGGCCAAAACCTGGTACACCGACAAGCTCGACTTCCGAGTCCTCCAGGAATGGCCCTACGGCGACCTGAAGCTCGCCTACCTCAGCCCCCCGAACGACGACGACTTCCACGTCGAACTCCTGGCGGGCCCGGTCCCGTCCCCGAACCCCGTCCTCGACGACCTCGCCGAGAGCCTCACCCACGGCGGCTACCAGCACGTCTGCGTCCACGTCGACAACGTCGACGCCGCACGGGAGGAACTCCTCCGGCGCGGCGTCGACGTG
This sequence comes from Umezawaea sp. NPDC059074, assembly GCF_042738955.1. Lineage (NCBI taxonomy): Bacteria > Bacillati > Actinomycetota > Actinomycetes > Pseudonocardiales > Pseudonocardiaceae > Umezawaea > Umezawaea sp. NPDC059074. The sequence continues at coordinate 6,451 of NZ_JBHYHC010000235.1, read as the reverse complement.
GTCGGCGAACCGTTCGAGATCGAGCAGATCAGCCGCAGGCTCGCGTTCTTCCGCGACCCGTGGGGCAACATGTTCGAGCTCTCGGAATCCCTCCCCGGCGCGGGGGCGTGAGCTACATCCGGGCGCGGGCCGCCACGAACGCGTCGACGGCCCGGTTCACGTCCGCCGTCGTGTGTCCGGCGGACATCTGCGTCCGGATGCGCGCCTTGCCGTGGGGCACGACCGGGTACGAGAACCCGATCACGTAGACGCCCTGCTCCAGCAGGAGGTCGGCCATGCGGCCGGCTTCGGCGGCGTCGCCGATCATCACCGGGATGATCGGGTGCTCGCCGGGCAGCAGGTCGAAGCCCTCGGCGGTCATCCGCGACCGGAACAGGGCCGAGTTCTCCCGCAGGCGGGTCAGCAGCTCGCCGGACGAGCTGATCAGGTCCAGCGCGGCGATCGACGCGGCCGTGATGGACGGCGCGAGCGAGTTGGAGAACAGGTACGGCCGGGACCGCTGCCGCAGCATCTCGACGATCTCCCGACGGCCGGACACGTACCCGCCGCTGGCTCCGCCGAGCGCCTTCCCGAGGGTGCCGGTCACGATGTCGACCCGGTCCTGGACGCCGAACAGCTCGGGCGTCCCGCCGCCGTTCGGGCCGGTGAAGCCGACCGCGTGCGAGTCGTCGACCATGACCAGCGCGTCGTACCGCTCGGCCAGGTCGCAGATCTCGTCCAGCGGCGCGAGGTAGCCGTCCATGGAGAACACGCCGTCGGTCGCGATGAGCCGGTACCGCGCGTCGGCGGCGTCCTTGAGCTGGCGCTCCAGGTCGTCGAGGTCGCGGTTCTTGTAGCGGAACCGCCGCGCCTTGCAGAGCCGGACGCCGTCGATGATCGACGCGTGGTTCAGCTCGTCGGAGATCACCGCGTCCTGGTCGGTCAGCAGCGTCTCGAACAGGCCGCCGTTGGCGTCGAAGCAGGAGCTGTACAGGATCGTGTCCTCGGTGCCGAGGAACTGCGACAACCTGGCTTCGAGCTGCTTGTGCGGTTCCTGCGTGCCGCAGATGAACCGGACGGACGCCATGCCGAAGCCCCAGCGGTCCAGCGCGTCCTTGGCGGCGGCGACCAGCACGGGGTGGTCGGCGAGGCCGAGGTAGTTGTTGGCGCAGAAGTTCAGCACCTCGTCGCCGGACCCGACCCGGATCTCGGCGTTCTGCGCGCTCCCGATGACCCGCTCGGCCTTGTACAGCCCGGCCGACTTGATCTCCGAGATCCCCGCGAGCAGGTCGTCCCTCATCGCGCCGTACATCAGGCCTCCGTCCAATCCAGCACGACCTTGCCGCACTTGCCTTCACGGGCCGTCGCGAACGCCTCGGCGTGGTCGCGGTAGCCGAACTTGTGGGTGATCACCGGGGTGAGGTCGAGGCCGCGCTGGAGCAGCACGGACATCGAGTACCAGGTCTCGAACATCTCGCGGCCGTAGATGCCCTTGACGTGCAGCATCTTCAGCACGACGCTGCTCCAGTCGACCGCGAACTCCTCGGCGGGCAGGCCCAGCATCGCGATGCGGCCGCCGTGCGCCATGTTCGCGATCATGTCCTGCATCGCGATCGGCTTGCCGGACATCTCCATGCCGACGTCGAAGCCCTCGGACATGCCGAGTTCGGCCTGCGCGTCGGCGATGGTGGCCGTGGCGACGTTGAGCGCCAGGTCCACGCCGACCTTGCGGGCGAGGTCGAGGCGGTGCTCGCTCACGTCGGTGATCACGACGTTGCGCGCGCCCGCGTGCTTCGCGACGGCGGCGGCCATGATGCCGATCGGGCCCGCGCCGGTGATCAGCACGTCCTCGCCGATGACCGGGAACGACAGCGCGGTGTGCACGGCGTTGCCGAACGGGTCGAAGATCGCGGCCACGTCCAGGTCCACCTTGTTGCGGTGCACCCAGGCGTTCTCCTGCGGCAGGACCGCGTACTGGGCGAACGCGCCGTCGACGTGGACGCCGAGGCCGCGGGTGTTCGCGCACAGGTGGCGGCGGCCCGCCTTGCAGTTGCGGCAGGTGCCGCAGACGAGGTGGCCCTCGCCGGAGACCAGGTCGCCGACCCGGACCCCGGTCACCGCCACGCCGATCTCGATGACCTCGCCGACGAACTCGTGGCCCAGGACCAGCGGCGCCTTGACGTTGCGCGCGGCCCAGTCGTCCCACGAGTCGATGTGCAGATCGGTGCCGCAGATGCCGGTGCGGAGCACCTTCACCACGACGTCACCAGGGCCCGCGACGGGGTCGGGGACGTCGACGAGTTCGAGTCCCGGCCCGGCGGCCACCTTGACCAGTGCCTTCATGACGCGCAGTGTCACCTGTCTCGAGTTGTGCAGTCCATCAGGACTTTCTGCAATCCCTTGTCAGCTCAGCTTCACAAGGGCGGCGCACGACGTTCGCGCTGCCGGTAAGTGGAACCCCCACCGCCGCGCAACGCCACTCGAGACCCACCGGTCGGGGGACGGCTCAGGCCTTGCGCACCCGGAACCCCGGCATCCGCACGAGGTACGGGCCGATCCGCACCATCCGGACCTGCTTGATCTGCACCGACCCCGCGCGCACGGCGCCGGTCAGCACGAAGTGCGGCCTGCCCTCGCCGCCGCCGGACTTGTCCGAGACGCTGCCCGCGGCCATCTCGATCTCCTCGGTGTCCACGGTCGCGCCCTCGGGCAGCAGGATCGACACCGACCCGGCCGTCACGTCCAGCTCGACCGTCACCACCGCGTGCGGGATGTCGGCCTCGGAGAAGTCGAGGTCGGTCGACCCCATCCGGTTGCGCACGACCAGTTCCCGCGGCACCGCCCACTGCCCCTTGCGGGACACCGACGACATGGTGTTCTTGATCTCGACCCGGTCCTTCGGCGCGACGGCCTTGGGCGCCTGCTCGTTGTGCGTCATGCCCGGCAGGTCGACGAGCACCGCGTTCAGCTCGCCGCGGGTCTTCGCGACCAGCGCCACGTCCGTGCGCGTGGAGAACTCGTCCAACGTGATCAAGCCCTGGCCGATGGCCTTCTGGAGCAGGCCGATCACGTGCTCGCGTTCGGCGTCCGAGACCCTGAAGTCCTTGGGGTCGGTCATGGTGGTCAAGCCTCCGGTTCGGCGTCGAGGCCGTGTTCGATCGCGTAGCGGGCCAACTCGACCCTGTTGTGCAGCTGGAGCTTCCGCAGCGTCGACTGCACGTGGTTCTCCACAGTCCGGTGCGAGATCACCAGTCTCGTCGCGATCTGCCGCGCTGTCAGGCCTTTCGCCACAAGTCGGAGGACCTCCGTCTCCCGGTCCGTCAGCTGCGGCTCGTCCTGCTCGTCCGGGCTCGCGGCCATCCGGCGGTACTCGCCCAGCACCAGCCCCGCCAGCCCGGCGGTGAACACCGCGTCACCGGCGGCGGTGCGGTTCACCGCGTCCACCAGTTCCTCCGCCGACGCGGACTTCACCAGGTAGCCGGACGCGCCTGCCTTCACGGCCTGGAGCACGTCGTCGTGCTCGCCGCTCGCGGACAGCACGAGGACCCTGGTCCCCGGCAGTTCGCCGGTGATCATCGCGGTGGCGTCGACGCCGGACAGCTCGCCGAGGTTGAGGTCCATCAGCACCACGTCCGGCCGCACCGCGCGGGCGATCCGCATCGCCGAGCCCGCGTCCGCCGCGGTCGCGACCACCTCGAACCCGCGTTCCGCCAGATCCCGCGCCACGCCGTCGCGCCACAGCGGGTGGTCGTCGACCACCATCACCGAAACCGTCACCGGACTCCCCCTACTCGGAACACGCGCACTTCCCACTCCGTGCCCTCACCGGGCCCGGTCTGCAAGTCGAGGGTGCCGCCGAGGAGGGCGACCCGCCCCCGGATCGACTTGGCGATCCCCATCCGGCCCTCGGCCTCGGCCACGTCGATGCGGCCCTCGGGGATGCCGGGGCCGTCGTCGCGGATGCTGACCACGACCTCCTCGCCCAGGTCCTCCAGCAGCACCCACGCCTTGGCGTCGCGGCCCGCGTGCTTGTCCACATTGGACAGCATCTCCCGGACGACGGCCGTCAGCTCCAGCGCGACCACCGCGGGCAGCATCACCTGCGTGGCGGGCGTGGACACCTGCACCCGTTGCGTCGCCAGCAGTTGCAACGCGGGCCTCAGGTCGGCGTCACCATCCACTGTGGACTCCACCGGCGACGCCGCGACCAGCGACCGCAGCGCCACCTCCTGCTCGCCCGCCAGCTCGGCCAGCTCCGCGGCCTCGCCGCCCAGCTCCATCCCGCGCTTGCGCACCCGCGCCAGCACCTGGAGCACGCCGTCGTGGATCGACCGGGCCAACCGCTCGCGCTCCGCCGTCGCCGCCTCGGTCCGCAACGCCTGCGCCAACCGCACCGCCGACCGGCGGGCCGTCGTCGCGGCCATCCCGACCACGAACCCGGCGCCCGCCAGCAGCACGACGTCCCGCACGAGGTCGACGCTCATCGCGCCGCGGTTCAGGTACGTGACCAGCCCGACGATCCCGCCGCCCGCCGCGCCCGCGTACCGACCGGCCAGCGCGCCCGCCGCGACCGCGGGGCCGCACGCCCAGATCGTGGTGATCAGCGGGACGTTGGTGAGGAGCTGGAGATCGGTCATGATCAGCCGCGACGTCGACATCAGGCCGCACGAGAGCACCAGGTCCGCGACCACGACCCACGGCAGCCTGCCCGACTCGCGGCTGTACGCGCGCGTGGTGAACACCGTCCACGCCGCCATCACGCCGATGACGGTCCACGCCAGCCACGGCCGCGCGTACCCGCTCGAGTGCACGGCCGCGTTGCCGAGCGCGAACAAGAACGTCACTATCCGTAGCGCGACCGTCCCCCGCCACAGGTGCGCGACGGGGTCTTCGAGCACAGATGGCCCCTCGCCGTCCGACTTGATGTGCACGGTGTGCTCCCTTCGGACCCCATCCTGCCGTGCGGGAGTGGCGCAGCTAACCCCCAGGTGGACGTCTACTGCCTGTGAGAACGATGTGCAAGGCTTGCGGCCGAGTCTGGTGACCCGCTGTCGCGGCCACCACGTCGGCACTCCCACGGCGGGGAGGGATGCAGTGCGCGACTGGCCCTTGTGGACGCTGCGCTGGCCCGCGCTCGCGTACTGGCTCGTCGTCGACTTCGCCGCGCTGGCCGTGGTCACCTACGTCATCGTCGCCACCCCCACGCCTTCGTCCGCGGACGTCGGGCGGTTCGCGGCGGTCGCGGGGACGGCCGGGGCGGTGATCATCGGCAGTTCTATCTACAGCCATCGGCTGGGGGAGACCGAGCGGAACCCGTGGGCCGCGCACCTGTGCTACCTGACGGCCGGGATCATCGCGTTGCCGCCGAACCTGCTGGTGCTGTTGCTGTTCGGGCCCGCGTTGCACGGGGTGCTGACGCAGCGGCCGGAGTCGCACCGGTGGCTGTTCACGTTGTCGGCGACTGCGTTGGCGGTGTTCGCGACCCGGTTCGTGTTCGGGTGGAGTGATCCGTCCGGCGAGCTGGGGATGATGGTGGTCGGGGCGACGGTGTTGTTGCTGCTCCGGTCGGGGTTGATCGCGTTGGGGTTGCACCTGCGGCGGCCCGCCGCGCCTCGGGAAGAGGTGATCGGGGAGCCGATCGACGTGATCCTCGGGATTGTGGCCGTCAGCCTTGGGGGGTTGATGGGGTGTGTGGCCAGTGCGATGGCTGTGCACACGTTGATCGCTGGGCCGCCCATGGCGTTGTTGGAGCGGGCCGCTCAGTTGCCGCAGTGGCGGCGGTCGGCGCAGAGGGATGCGAAGACGGGGTTGTCCAACGCCGTGCACTGGGATTCGCAGGCTCGGGGGGAGTTGGCGAAAGGGCGTGGGGACGGGCGGTCCATGGCGGTGATGCTGATGGACCTGGATCACTTCAAGCGGGTGAACGACCAGGTTGGGCACTTGGCTGGGGATGCCGCTTTGGCGGCTATCGCGTTGTTGTTGAGCGCTTCCACTCGGCGGGGGGATTTGGTGGGGCGGTTTGGTGGGGAGGAGTTCGTGGTGCTTCTTCCTGATGCTTCGCCGGAAGTGGCTGAGGCTGTTGCGCAGCGGATGAGGCATGCGGTGGCTGGGTTGTCGGTGCCCACTGTGGCTACCGATGGGCGGCATCATGTGTTGTCCGGGTTGACGGTGAGCATTGGGGTGGCGACTACCGGGCGGTTTGGGTATGAGTTGCCGGATTTGTTGGTGGCTGCTGATGCGGCGTTGTTGACCGCCAAGGGGTATGGGCGGAATCTGGTGGAGATGGCTTGAGGGTGTTGAGGGGGCTTGACCTGCGGGTACGTGGGAGTGTCGTACCCCTGGGCTAGCGTATGTGTCGGGGGGTTCTCGCTTTTGGGGGACGCTTGCGAGAGCTTGGGGTTTGAGTGGTAACCCCCGATTGCGCCGATTATCCCACCCTTTTTCGTCTTTTCTAGGGTGGTAAGAAGCCGTG
>NZ_JBHYHC010000234.1:0-8165 GCF_042738955.1 Umezawaea sp. NPDC059074 | reverse complement strand
CGTGCCGGCAGGTTCTTTTAACCCCCACCCCGGCCGGCCCCCGATTGTTTTTGCGCCCCCACCCTCTTTCGTCTTGTCAAGGCGTCTTTCCAGCCTTGACAAGACGAAAGAGGGTGGGATAATTGGCGCAATCGGGGGTTAGCCACCCAAACCCAACACCCACCCCAAACGAGACGTCCGATTCCTGCCATGCCGGTTTGCGCCACCACGACCCTCCCCCAACGGGTGAACCGTCCACCAATACTGGGCGAACCGTTCACCCTGCACACGAGGAGTAGGCGTGCTCAAGTCCACCGCATGGTCCGCCACCTTGCTCACCATCACCCTGCTGGGAACAGCGATCACTCCTGCGGCCCACGCCGCCCCCACCCCACCCACCCAACAAGACCTCCTCACTAAGATGGAAGCCCTACTCCCCGCAGACCACGAATCCAAGCTCAAAGCCGTCAAACTCCGCCTGGGCATCGAGGACAGCGAACTCCGCGAGGTAGCCAACCAGGTCATCGACCCCACCCAGTACCAGTGCGACCCCACTCAACTGACGACGTGGCTCCAGCAGTCCATCAAGGACATCAGCCTCAACGACCTGATCGTCCTCGTCTTCTCCGGCGCCTTGGACGTCCCCACCTACGACACCCTCCTCTTCTCCAAGAAGCAGGACCCCCAGCGCTACGGCCAGCACGGCGAGTTCACCCGCCCCCTGACCCACACCTTCCAGGACCTCAAAGGCTTCTGGGACATCAAGTCCAAGGACATCCAACTAGCAGCGATGCACGGGAACACCCTCCTCAGCCCCGCCAAGATCGCCCGCACCGTCAAGTACACCCTCGGCATGACCGACCAAGCCGCCGCCGACTTCGGCAAACTGCTGGCCGAGTTCATCAACCAGCCCCAGTTCCAGAACGGCAACGCCCCCATCCTCACCTTCAACGCCTTCGCCTACTCCGCCCTAGGCAAGGAAGAATTCCCCGGCCTCGGCGTGATCCCCGACAAGATCGTCATGGGCGACGGCGTCCTCGAAGGCTTCAAGGCGATCGGCCTCGGCGACGTGGCTCCCCAAGCCATCCTCGCCCACGAGTTCGGCCACCACATCCAGTACGAGCGCGACCTCTTCAACTCCCCGCTCACGGGCCCCGAAGCCACCCGCCGCACCGAACTCATGGCGGACGCCTTCGCCGCCTACTACCTCACCCACAAGCGCGGGGCGAACCTCAACTGGGTCCGCACCAAGCACTTCATCCAGACCTTCGCCAACGTCGGCGACTGCGGCTTCAACGACCCCAACCACCACGGCACCCCGAACCAGCGCACCAAGGCGGCCGAGTGGGGCAACCTCGTCGCCCTCGCGACCGAACGCCACGGCCGCATCCTCCCGACCAAGGTCTTCGCGAAGCTCTTCGAACGCAAACTCCCCGAACTGGTAGCCCCGGACGCCACCCCGGTCACCCAGGACGCCGACCTCGCAGCCCTGGCCGCCGACATCGTCCCCGCCACCTAGAAGGAACCTCGGCAGGGGCCGCTCACAGCAGCCCCTGCCGAGACGCCTGCACCCCCAACTGAAACCGCGTCTGCGCCCCCAACGTCTCCTGCAACCGCGAGATCCGCCGAGCGATCGTCCGCTCACTAACCCCGAACTCCCGCGCGATCGACTCGTCGGTCAACCCCGCCGACAGGTACGTCAACAACCTCTTGGTATCCCCGGACGTGGCATCCCCGACTTCGGTGGACGTGATCGGCACCGCCATCCGCCAGAACGATTCGAAGATCCCCACGAGCCCGTTCAAGAACGGCGAGTTGTGCACGACGACGGCTCCGATCCGGTCTTGCCCGGCCACCGGCGCTCGCGCGGCGATCAGGGCCCACCGCTGGTCCACGATGGTCAGGTTCATCGCGATCTGCGGGAACACCCGTGCCTGTTCCCCGGCGTCCACGCACTCCTGCACCATCCGCAGCGCCACGGGGTTGCGGAGCACGACGGTCCCGTAGATCACCTGGTAGGTAACACCACGGGCCAGCGCGTCGAACAGCCCGTCCACGATCTTGTGGTCCGGTGATTCCAACCGTCCCACGGTCATCGCCCTGACCTGCGACACGGCGTCCTGCTGCACCTGGTCGAGCACGGCCCGCGCCGCTTCGGCGGACGGCAGGATCTCCAGGTAGTCCCGCCGTCCGATCCCGGTGGTCCACAACTCCGCCAGCACGGCGGCCGAGTCACGGGCCAGTGCGGCGTCACGGGTGTGCTGCTGGGCGATCCGCTCCAGCGCCAGTTGCGGCGGGAACGGCGACACCACGTCCCCGCTCACCCGCACCAGCCCGAGCAACTCCAGCTCCGCCACCACCGCCACCGGGAACGACCCGGCCGGGGCTTCCCCGCGTTCGACCAGCCGGAGGTAGGCCTCCTCGGCGGCCGCGGAAACGCCGAGGTCCTGGAGCGGGTGCATGGCCCGTTTCTACCCCAACGACACCCAGACCGCGGCTCCGACCAGCAGCACGTACACCGCCGACGCCCCCGCGACGACCCGCGTCCGCGCCCGCTCGTCGAGCGACGTGAACGTCAGCAGCCACGCCAGCACCGGCAGCAGCAGGATCCCGTGCATCGCGACCCCGTGGGCCGGCTTGAAGAACCCGGCCGTCGAGTACGCCTCCGCCAGCCGCCCGCTCCGCGACAGCACCGATCCGCGCGCGATCATCACCGCCCCGAACGCCATCGCCGACAGGAACGTCGCCGTCCCCACCCGCACCGCCAGCAGCATGCTCGGCGTCAAATGCCCAGCCCGCCACGCCGTCACCAACAACCACACCACGCAGAAGATGATCACCCCGCCACCGACGGCCAACCCGCTGGTGACCACGACGTCGAACGGCGTCTCGGTGTTGAAGTGCGACGGCACCTTCCGCCACGCCTGCACGGTGATCCCGAGGACCTCGTACACCGAGACGACCGTGAACAGCGCCACCACGAACGGCTTGATCCGCACGAGCGTCCCGACCCACACGAACGTCGCCAGCGTCAGCCCGAACGACAGCCCGAACGTGACGGGTTTCCGCCACGACACCGGCCCCTCCCACGGCCCGCCGTCAACGAAGAACACCAGCAGGTGGAACACCCCGCTGGCGAACAGCAGACCCCCGACCCAGTACCCGACACGTGTCGCCATGACCCCGAATCGTGCTCGGATCAAGCCAAGCCCGCGTCCGCCCACGAGCGGCTCCACGCCCTACGCCACCCGACGTACCCCCACCAGCGCGGTGACGTAGGCGTCTAACCGCTCCTCCACGACCCGCGTCGTCAGCTCCGGCCTCCCGCCACGGCCGCGACACCTCCCGCACCGCTTCCACCGGACCCCAAGCACACCCCGCCCAGTCGACAACGCCGGTGATCTTCGCCGACCGCGCGTCGAACAGCACGTTGCCCGGCTGGAAGTCCCTGTGCAGGAACCGCTTTTCACCACCAGGCGCGGGCGCACGGATCACCTCAACTGCCGCAGCCCACGCCCCAGCGTCAGCGCCTCGGGGGACCACCACGGTGTCGGCGGTCGACAGCACCACATACCCACGGGGCCGCTCGGCGGGCCGCACCGCGTGGATCGCCACGAGCTGACGCGCCAGCAGTTCAACACGCGCCCCCACACCCTCGTCGTCGAGGACCGTCAGGCCGGCCAGGTGCGTCATCAGCAGCGACGGGTGCTCGCACCGCGCCGCGTCCGGATCGACCGCGACCAGCGCGGGACCCGGCACACCGGTACCCGGCAGCACGGACAGGGCGTGGACCTCAGTGCGGCACCGACATCGCGGCCGACGCGAACTCCGCCCACCGCGCCGAGTGCGCGGCGGGCAGGCTCACCCAGTCCCGCATCGGCCGCCCGCTGCCGGACGGGTCGAACAGGTGCGCGTCGCCCATCGCCAGGGCGTCCGTGTGGGCGCGGGTGCCCTGCCCGAGGCGGCACGCCAGCTCACCCTCGTGCAGGCACGCGAAGGCCTTGCCCTCGACGTCCTTGAGGGCCGGTCCGCCGAACAACTGGGAAGCGCGGACCCCGAAGGGGCCGAGCTGGGTGACGAGCCCGTCGAGCACGTCGGTGTCGGTCACCCGCCCAGCGTGGCACCGGTTGCTCAGGGGGTCCAGTCGGTGTTCGCCCCGCACAGCACCACGCACGGCACCTCACCAGGCACGTTGCCCGCCAGGAACGCCGCGAACGGCACCGCCGCGGCGGGTTCCACGGCCAGTCGGAACTCCTCCCACAGCCGGTCCCGCGCCGCCAGCAGCTCCTCGTCCGTGACCAGCAGCGACGTCACCGGTGCCGATGTCAGCACCGAGAACGGCAGGTCGCCCAACCGCGTCGCGCCCAAGGCCGACGCCGCCACGGACTCCACCGGCCCGTCCACCGGCTCCCCGGCGTCGAGGGCGTTGCGCAGCGCCGAGCAGTTCACCGGCTCCACCGCCACGGTCAGCCGCCCGTCGATCGCCGACGCGATCCCGGCCACCAGCCCACCGCCGCCCACGGCCACGGCGACCGCGTCCACCTCCGGCAGGTCCGCCACGATCTCCAGCCCAACCGTGCCCTGCCCCGAGACGACCAGCGGGTGGTTGTAGGCCTCGATGTACGTGCCGGGGAACTCCCGCGCGGCCACGGCCGCCTCCGCGTACGACGCCCCGTGCCGGATCAGCTTCGCCCCGGCCGCCTCGATCCGCCGCACCTTGCCCTCCGGCGCGGTCACCGGCACGAACACCGTCGCCGACAGCCCCAGCAGCTGTGCCGCCCGCGCGACCCCCAGCCCGTGGTTGCCGCCGGACGCCGTCACCACGTGGTCCGGTTTCCCCAGCGCCAGCAACGTGTTCAACGCCCCCCGGATCTTGAACGACCCGGTGAGCTGGAGGTGTTCGAGCTTCAACGCCAGCGGACGGCCGTCGACCTCGACCCGCCACAGCGGGGTTCGGCGGGCGTAGGGGCGGATGCGGTCGGCCGCGGCGGCGACGTCGATGGTCATGACACCAGGATGCGGTATCCGAACTGCACCACGGTGATGGCGCCGGTCACGATGAGCACGGCCAGCACCGCGAGCCCGAACGCGATCAGCGCGCACGCGACCCACGACCGGCCCGGCTCCTTCTCGGCCACGACCAGCTCGTCCTGGATCTGCTCGGTCGCCGCCCGGTGCAGGGCCATCAGCCGCGTGCGGGCGGTGTCCGTGTCCGCCGCCGACTCGCCACCCACCCAGTTCAACGCCGTCAACCGCGCCACGGGCGTCTTGTAGGCGTGTTCGAACGCCAGCAGCTCCACGTCGTCGCGGACCTCGGACAGGTAGCTCCAGCGACCGGCCTGCACGGTGTTCCCGAGCAGCCGGTAGACGGCCGCGAGCTTGTCCCGCAGGTCCAACCGGTTCGGGTAGGTGCCGACGAGCCCCGCCAGCCTCTGACGTGCGCGGAGAACGCTCGCTAAATCGCCTCGCGTGAGTTCTTCGGCCGCTCGGTGCAACGTCACCTCGACTGCCATGGCCCACATGCTCTCAAGCCGCGCAAGAGGCTGCCGATTGTTCGCCCGATCGGTTGACGGGGTTGACTACTCTGAGGTACGCCGTTTTGCGGAGTTGACGAACGATTCCAAGGCAGCGCGCGATACCGGGAGCGGGGTCCTGGAGTCCCGGATGGCTCCGACGTGGGTGAGCTCGACGCAGGTGCCACCGCTTGCGTTGCTGTGGCTGGACTTCCGCCACTCGACAGCCATGGCGGTTCGAGGTCTTCCGGGGATGGGCCACGTTGTCCGTGCAGATCACATCGTTGTGCGGCGGATGACTTTTCAGCGGATCGTGCGACTGCGTCCCCGGAATTCGGCGACGACCTCGTCGCCGCGCGTGACCGTGATGTCGTAGAGGCCGCTGCGGCCGAACACCACGCGTTCCACCGCCGTCGCCACCAGTTCGTCGCCGAGTTGCACCGCCGCGATGAAGTCGATCTCCGCTTGGGCGGCGACCGTGACCGATCCGGGCCGGTTGCAGGCGATCGCGAAGGCGCTGTCGGCGAGCAGGAAGACGTACCCGCCGTGGCCGATGCCGTGGACGTTGAGCATGGTCTCGGTGATCGTCATCGCGAGGCGCGCGGTGCCCTCGCCGACGTGCAGCTCCTTGATGCCCAACGCCGTTTCCGCAGGTCCCATCAGGCCACTGTGGCACGCCTGAGCACGCGGGTCGCGGCCAGGTAGCCGAGGACGCAGCCGAGGGTGTTGGCGATGAGGTCGTTCACGTCGGCGCTGCGGCCGCTGTCGAAGATCGCGTACAGCACGACCTGGGTGATCTCGATGACCGCGCTGGCCACGAGCCCGACGAGGGCGACCTGCTTGATCGTCAGCGGCTTCGGCCACAGCAGCGCGGCGAAGACGCCCAGCGGGACCATCATCACGACGTTGAGCACGAACCCCGAGAGGTCGGCCGTGAGGAGCGGGATCGGGCTGATGCCGTTGTACCAGGGGTTCCGCGAGCGGTAGATGCCGTGGTTCCACTCGATGGGGAACAGGGTGAAGTGCAGGACGCCCGCCACGTACACGCCCGCGGCCAAGCGGTAGAGGGTGCCGAGGCCGGTCCAGCGGCGGTGCAGCGCCAGGACGGCGACCAGGTACACCGCGAGGGGCGGGCCCAGCACGAGCGGGGAGTCGATCACGGTGCGCACGGTGTCCACGGGGGTCCTCCAGTCGGTTGACCGGAGTTTTTCGCGGTGGAGGTGCGCGGCGGATCTTCCGATAGGCCGGTTCTCCCGGCCCGGCTACGACTTTCGGCCGAGAGGGGTGGTGTGGGAGCACGGGGCGCGACGCGCTCCCACACCACGATCTCGGCGGTGCCCGACACGCTGAGCACCGGTCCTGTGACCGTATGTGGTCTACACCACTGCCGTCAATGGGTCTAGACCTTTTGTCCGTTGACGAGGCCTCTGGCGAGCGGCGAACACGAATCGGCGAGACTGTTTCAATGGTCGACCAGAACATCCCCGCGCTCGGCAAGCGCCCACTCGGCAGCCAGGGCCTCCTCGTCTCGACCCAGGGCCTCGGCTGCATGGGCATGAGCGCGTTCTACGGCGGGCGCGACGACGCCGAATCGACGGCGACCATCCACCGCGCGCTCGACCTCGGCGTGACGTTCCTCGACACCGCCGAGGCGTACGGACCGTTCACCAACGAGATCCTGGTCGGCAAGGCCATCGCGGGACGGCGCGACTCGGTGCAGGTGGCGACGAAGTTCGCGACCGAGTTCGACGACGACGGCCTGTCGCACGACATCAACGGCAGCCCCTGGTACGCGAACCGGGCCGTCGAGCGGTCGTTGCGGCACCTGAACACGGACTACATCGACCTGTACTACCTGCACCGCGTGGACCCGCACGTGCCCATCGAGGACACGATGGACGCGCTCGCCGACCTGTTCATGGCGGGGAAGATCCGCTACATCGGCTTGTCGGAGGCGTCCCCCGAGACGATCCGCCGCGCCCACGTGATCCACCCGATCACGGCCGTGCAGTCGGAGTACTCGCTGTTCGCGCGCGGGCCGGAGCACGACGGGGTGCTCCAGACGTGCCGCGAACTGGGGATCGGCTTCGTGCCGTACTCGCCGTTGGGCCGGGGTTTCCTGACCGGGGAGATCACGTCGGTGTCGGACCTGGCGGAGGACGACGCCCGCCGCAACCTGCCGTGGTTCTCGCCGGAGAACATCGCGGCGAACGTGGCCGTGGTGGACGTGCTGAAGGAGTTGGCGGCCGAGAAGGACGTGACGCCCGCCCAGCTCGCGCTGGCGTGGGTGCACGCGCAGGACAACACGACCCCGATTCCGGGGACGAAGCGCCGGTCGCGCCTGGAGGAGAACGTCCGGGCGGCGTCGATCAAGCTGACCAACGCCGACCTCGCCGCGATCAACGCCGCGTCGCCGCACGGGGTCACGGCGGGGGAGCGGAACACGCCGCAGGGGTTGGCGACGACCGGGCGTTAATCGCTCGCTTTCGGTGGGATGGGCCTCGATCATCGGGTGGTGGTCGAGGTGCCGGAGCTGGTCCGCCTGAAAGCCCTGAACCAAGGGGCCGAAGGAGAGCGTTGGCTGGCGTCCCTGCCGTCGGTGGTCGCCGAGCTGGCGTCGGAGTGGTCGCTCACGCTCGGACGACCGTTCACCGAGGGGTCGGGGTCGTACTG
>NZ_JBHYHC010000233.1:0-8210 GCF_042738955.1 Umezawaea sp. NPDC059074 | reverse complement strand
ACCCTCCCCCTCCCCAAAGGATCAGGCACAGCCCCAGCCAACAACCGCGTATACGGATGCCGAGGCTCCAAGATCACCGCATCGGCAGGCCCCCTCTCCACCACCCTCCCCCGATAAAGCACCATCACCTCATCCGAAAAAACCCGCGCAGTAGCCAAATCATGCGTGATGTAGAGAACCGCCAGGTTCTCCTCCTCCTGCAACCTCCCCAACAACCTCAACACCCCCATCCGCAACGACACATCCAACATCGACACGGGCTCATCAGCCACCACCACCCCAGCCCCAGGCGCCAACGCCCGAGCAATAGCGACCCTCTGCCTCTGCCCCCCAGACAACTCATACGGCCGCCGCCCAGCAAACGAAGCAGGCAACGACACCCGCTCCAACAACTCCCCCACCGACTCCCCCCGCCCATGCAACTTCAACGGCCGCGCCAAGTGATGCCCCACGGTATGAAACGGGTTCAAAGACGCGAACGGATCCTGGAACACCATCTGCACCCGCCGCCGATACTCCCGATCCCCCAACACCTCCCCATCCACCAAAATCCCCCCGGATGAAGGCTTCTCCAACCGAGCCACCATCCGAGCGATGGTCGACTTCCCCGACCCCGACTCCCCCACCAACGCCACAGTCCGCCCAGCCGACAACGTGAACGACACCCGATCCACAGCCCGCAACACCCGCCGCCGCACCCCCTCCCGCACGGCGAAGTCCTTCACCAGCTCAACCGCCGACAACACCGACATCCCCCTCCCGAACACCAACAGACACCCGAGGAAACGCCGCCAACAACTCCCGCGTATACGGATGCCGAGGCTCAAGGAACACCGACTCAGCAGAACCCATCTCCACCACCTCCCCGTCCTTCATCACCGCGATCCGATCCGCGATCTCCAACAACAACGGCAAGTCATGCGTGATGAACAAAACGGCAAACCCCAACCGATCCCGAAACTCCAGGATCTCCCCCAAAATCCCCCGCTGCACCAAGACATCCAACGCCGTAGTCGGCTCATCCATGATCATCACCTGCGGCTCCAACAACAACGCCATGGCGATCATCACCCGCTGCCGCATCCCCCCGGACAACTCGTGCGGATAAGCCCCCAACCGCCCAACATCAACCCCCACCAACGAGAACACCTCCACACACCGAGCCCGCCGCTCCTCCCGCGACATCTCCGGCCGATGCGTCACCAGCACGTCGTCCAACTGCGAGGCCACCGTCGTCACCGGGCTCAACGCGTTCATCGCCCCTTGGAACACCATCGACAACTTCGACCACCGAAAAACGCGCAACTCCGAAACCCCAAGCCCCAACACATCAACATCCGTCCCATCCCGATCGTGGAACGTCACCGCCCCCGAAGTCACCTCCGCAGGCGCCTTGTGCAACCGGTTCACCGCATACGCCAACGTCGTCTTCCCACACCCCGACTCCCCCGCCAGCCCCAAAATCTCCCCCCGCCGCAACGTCAACGACACGTCCTTCACCGCGTGCACCGGAACCTCCCCCCGGTACACCACGCTCAACCCCTCCACCGTCAACACCGCGTCCTCCACCCCCCGCACAGCAGGCGAGACCCCGGCAACAACGACCTTCCCCACCCCCCGAGGCACATCACGCAACCGCGGATTGATGATCTCGTCGATGCTGAAGTTCACCAACGACAACCCGCACCCGAACAACGCGATCACCAGCCCGGGCGGCACGAACCACCACCAAGCCTCCCGCTGCAACGCAAACCCGTTCTGCGCGTAATAAAGCATCGTCCCCAACGTCGACGAGTTCGACGCCCCCAACCCGAGGAACGACAACCCGGCCTCGCTGAGGATCGCCAGCACCACCGCGAACACGAACTGCGACGCCACCACCGGCAACAGGTTCGGCAACACCTCGACTGTGATGACCCGCCACGTCTTCTCCCCCGCCACCCGCGCGGCGGCCACGTAGTCGCGGTTGCGCAACGACAACGTTTGCGCCCGCAGCACCCGCGCCGAAGCCGCCCACCCGGTCACCGCCAACACGATCGCGACCGTCCACGACCCCCGCTGCGCCGCGGGCACGAACCCGGCGATCACGATCACCAGCGGCAACCCAGGAATCACCAGCATCACGTTGGAGAACAACGAGAACGCCTCGTCGACCAGCCCGCCCGCATAACTACCCACGATGCCGAACACCGCCGACAACACCGTGGCCAGCACCCCGACGATCACCCCGATCTGCAACGACCCCCTGGTCGCGTGCGCGAGCTGCGCCACGACGTCCTGCCCGGTCTGCGTCGTCCCGAGCCAGAACTCCCCTCCCGGCGGCGTCAGCCCGATGTCCCGCACCGCGCTCGGGTCGCCGACCACCAGTGGACCGACCAGCCCCACCAGCACGACGACCCCGATGAGCCCCAGCCCGACCGCGAGCTTGGGCGACCAGCGCGGCAGGACCCGCCGCCTACTCTCCACTGTGGACACGTCGGCTCCTCATCCGCTCACGCGGGTTCGCGGGTCGATCAGGGCGTACAGCAGGTCCACCACGAGGTTGGCCCCGAGCACGGCGACCGTGATGACCAGGAAGATCCCCTGCATCAGCGCGTAGTCGTTGTTCTGCACGGCCTGGAGCAGCTTCGAGCCGATGCCGGGGTAGGAGAACACCTGCTCGGTGATGATCGACCCGGACACCACGAACCCCAGCGAGATCGCGAACCCCGCCACCGACGGCAGCACGGCGTTGCGGGTGGCGTACCGGATCATGATCCGGCTGTCCCGCAGTCCCTTGGCCCGCGCCGTCAGCACGTAGTCCTCGGACGTCGCCGACACCATCATGTTGCGCATCCCCAACAGCCACCCGCCGACCGACGACACCACGATCGTCAACGCGGGCAGGATCCCGTGGTAGACCGCCGACCCGATGAACTCCGCGTCCCACCCCGGCGACAGCACCACGTCGTACCCGCCGGTGAGCGGGAACCAGCCGAGCGCCGAGGCGAACACCGCCACCAGGATCAGCGCCAGCCAGAAGTACGGCACGGCCGCCAGCACGGTCGTCGCGGGCACCAGCGAGTCGAGCCACGTGCCGCGCTTCCAGCCGACCAGCGCACCGAGCGCGATGCCGATCACGAACGACAGCAGCGTCGCGATCCCCACCAGCACCACCGTCCAGGGCAACGACGACGCGATGACCTCCGACACCGGGGCCGGGAACGCGCTGACCGACACCCCGAGGTCACCCCGAAGGACATTGCCCAGGTAGGCGAAGTACTGCCCGACGACGGACTCGTCCCCGCCCGACCCGAGCAGCAGCTCGAACGACCGCCGCGCCGCCGGGTCGATGGACCCGCCGCGCTGCTGCAACTTCGCCAGCAGGATGTCGACCGGGTTCCCCGGCATCAACCGGGGGATGACGAAGTTCAGCGTGAGCGCCGCCCACAGGGCGACCAGGTAGAAGGCGAACTTCCGCACGTAGTAGCGCATCCGCTCACTTGCCCGCGGGCTTGAGGCGCAGGAAGACCTCGGAACTCTCCGGTCGGGACCAGACCGCGGGGAACGCGTACAGGTCGTCCTCGGTCGGCCACCCGGTGAACTTCTTGGCGTTGTACTCGCTGGTCGTGCCGCCGGTCAGGATCGGGATGTAGGGCATGACCTCTTCCACCCGCGCCTGGATCACGTCGAGGTGCGGCTGCCGGGCGGCGGTGTCCTTCGGGTCGATGCGCTTCAACGCGGCCAGCGCGTCGTCCAGCGCCGCGTCCTTCATCCGGCCGAAGTTGGGGTTCGCGACCTCTCCTGCCGGAGCCGTCGTGGCACCGCTGAAGAAGTAGCTGTAGGTGTAGAACGGGTCGGGCGCGGGCCCCTGCTGCACCGCGTCGATCAGCAGCTCGAACTGGCCGCGCCCGCGGGCGTCCGACCACTCGTTCCACGACACCTGCTGCGGCGTCAGCTTGATCCCGACCTGCTGCAACTGCTGGCCGATCGTGTCGACGGCGGTGATGTAGTCGGTCCAGCCCGCGACGACCTTCACCGTCAGCGCCAGCGGCTTGCCGTCCTTGGCGTAGATCCCGTCGCCGCCCTTGGCGTACCCCGCGCCCTCCAGCAGCCCGGTCGCCTTGGCGACGTCGGGGCTCATCGGCGCGGTCTTCTCCTTGAGCTTGGTGGAGACGAGGTCCTTGTCCCGCCGCACCAGCGCGTAACCGGGCGACACCTCGCTCGCGGTGCCCTCGAACGCCAGCGCGTTCACCTGGCTCCGGTTGATGCCGTAGTAGACGGCCTTGCGCACGGCCGGGTCGGTCTGCGGCCCGGTGCAGCCGAGGTCGGCGTTGGAGCAGGTGAACAGCGCGGCCTGGTTCATCGGCGTGATGACGGCCTTGTACCCCGGATAGTTCTTCTCGACGTTCTTGATGTCCGGCACCGGCCCGGTCTGCCAGTCGACCTGCCCGGCCTTCAGCGCGTCCGCCCCGGCCTGGTTGCCGGAGAGGGACAGGTAGCGGATCTTCTTCACCGCGGGTTCGCCGCCGTAGTAGCCGGGGTTCGCCTTGAGGGTGAACGCCTGCGGCTTGAACTCGTCGAGCAGGAACGGGCCGGTGCCGACCGGGTTCTTCACCGGGTCGGTCGCGGGCGTGGCGATGTCCTTCCACAGGTGCTCCGGGACGATGAAGATCTTGCCCAGCACCTGCGGGCCCTCCATGTACGACGGCTCGTCGAACGCCACGACCAGGTGGGTGTCGTCGGTCGCGGTCGCCTTGCCCCGGTACCCCGTGCCGTTCATGGTCTTGTTCTTGGTGATCATGTCGAGCGTGAACACCACGTCCTTCGCGGTGAACTTCTGCCCGTCGGACCACTTCACGTCGTCGCGGACCTCCACCGACAGCTCGGTGCCGTCGGCGTTCCAGGAGAAGCTCTTGCCCAACCGGGGCCTCGGGTCCACCGGGCGGATGACGTTGAAGAAGAACAGCGGTTCGAAGATCGTGCCGGGACCGTCGATGAGCGTGGGCGAGAACGGG
The DNA here is from genome assembly GCF_042738955.1 of Umezawaea sp. NPDC059074. Classification (NCBI taxonomy): domain Bacteria; kingdom Bacillati; phylum Actinomycetota; class Actinomycetes; order Pseudonocardiales; family Pseudonocardiaceae; genus Umezawaea; species Umezawaea sp. NPDC059074. The sequence goes on along the minus strand of NZ_JBHYHC010000233.1, from coordinate 3,213 downwards.
TTGAAGTTCGCCTGGTAGTCGCCCGCCTGTCCGGTGTAGAGGACGAGGGTCTCCGCGTCCGCCGACCGGCTGCTCGAGGACGCCCCGCACCCGGCCGCGACCAGCGCGACCACGGCCAATCCCGCCACCGCGACGCGGGAGCGCTGTGCCTTCAGGAACATCGTTGATCCTCTCCTGGCTGGGTGGCAACGACCGGCCGTCGACGGTGCGAGTCGCTGCGGTGGAGAGATTGTTAAGTCAGTGAAGAAAGGAAGTCAAGGGTCCTTGGGCACCCCTCCGCCCACGCCGATCGAGGCGTTCGGCGGCACCCCCTTGCTACCCTTCGGCCGGTGAACGAAGTAAGTGCTGGCCAGGAGGCGGAGGACCAGTGAGCGGTCAGGCCCGGACGACGCTGCACGCGAGCAGCAAGGCGGCAGTCCTGGACGTCGTGCGCGCGGCGGGCACGATCAGCCGGGTAGGCCTCATCAACGCCACCGGCTTCACCGGCGCGACGATCTCCACGGTCGTCCGCAAGCTCATCGACGAGGGCCTCGTCCTGGAGACCGGCCGCGCCGAGTCGACCGGCGGCAAGCGCCGCGTGCTGCTCCAGCTCAACCACGCGTCCCGCTTCGCCATCGGCATCCACCTCGACCACGCGGGCATCACCTACGTGCTCACAAACCTGGGCGGCGCGGTCGTAGCCCGCATCACCAGACCAGGCGCGGGCACCGCCACCCCGACCGAGGTCGTCACCAGAATGGCCACCGAGGTAGCCGCCCTGGTCGAACGCGTAGGCGTCGACCCGGACCGCGTACTGGGCCTGGGCCTCGTCTCCCCCGGCCCCCTCTCAGCCGCCACCGGCATGGCACACACCCCACCGTCCATGCGCCAGTGGGAAGACTTCCCCCTCGACACCGCCTTGGCCCAAGCCACCGGCCTCCCCGTCCTGCTCGACAACGACGCCACCGCCGCGGCCCTCGGCGAACACTGGTCCGGCGGCATAGGCGGCACCTCCACCTCAGCGGCCCTCTACATGGGCACCGGCATCGGCGCGGGCCTGGTGATCGGCGGCATCACCTACCGGGGCATCAGCGGCAACGCGGGCGAAATCGGCCACATCTGCGTGGACGCGCTAGGCCCCGAATGCTGGTGCGGCGCACGCGGCTGCGTAGAAAGCCTCGCGGGCCCAGCAGCAGTGGTCGCCGCGGCCCGCGCGGACCAGTACCTCTCCCGCATGGTCGGCCTCACCGGCACCAAGCGCACCCGCCCGTCCATCGCGGCAGACTTCGCCGCCATCAGCCGAGCAGCAAGACGAGGCGAACCCCAAGCACTGGCCATCCTCGAACGCTCGGCCCGCTACATCGCCGTAGCGGCCCGCACCCTCGCAAACCTCATGGACCTCGACGTCCTGGTCCTCACCGGCCCCAGCTTCGCCATCGCGGGCTCCGTCTACCTCCCCATCGTCCGCGAGGAACTGGACCGCGCGTTCTTCGCCCGCGCCACCCACCAGGTGGACGTCCGTCTCTCCCGCTCAGCGGCCACAGCACCGGCCATCGGCGCGGCGGCCATGGTCCTCCAATCCGAACTCGTCCCACTGCACGAAGGCACCCGCCTCCCCGAAAACCTGGCAGCAGCGGAACCAGCCTTCCTCACCCCACCCAGCGCCTAGCCAATCCGCCGAGGCAACAACAAGGGCGTGGCCAACAACAACACCCCGGCCACCCCAATAGCCACGCGCGGCCCCACCACCCCCGCGAGCACCCCACCCAACGCGGTCACCACCGCGATGCTCGCCTTGGTGGAAATCGACCATGCCGACAACGTCCGCACGACCCGATCAGCAGGCACCTCCTCCAACCGGTAGGTGGCGAACACCGGGTTGAACACCGCCGCAGACGTGATCAACCCGAGTTCCACCACCATCACCAGCACCAACCCACTGATCCCGGCGTGGATGAACACCAACCCGATCGGCCAACAGGCCCGCGCGGTACCGGCAACCAACAACACCGCCCGCCGCCCAAACCGCGACACCAACGGCCGAGCCACCCGCGACCCGACCAACCCACCCAAACACGGCACCGCAAAGGCCAGCCCGTACTGCCACGGCGCAAACCCCAACGGCCCCAACATCATCACGGCCAACAACGGCGCGGACACCATGATCAGCCCGTTCACAGCCATCGTGTTCACGAACAACAACCGCAACACAGAATGACCAAGAACAAACCGCCACCCCTCCACCAAATCCCCCATGCGCGGCGACTTCACCCGCACAGGAACCGCTTCACCCCCACCAATAGCCCGAATCCCCAACGCGGACAACAAAAAACTCACCGCATTGGCCACCACAGTGACCACAGGCCCAAACGCCCCAACCAACACGCCCCCCACCGGCGGCCCCACAGCGGTAGCGGTCCACGCGGTCGACTCGAACCGCCCGTTGGCCACCAACAGGTCCTCCGGCCGCACCAACGCCTTCAACGCAGCCCCACTAGCAGCCTGAAACGCGATATCAGCGGCCCCCACCACCACCGACACCACCACCAACTGCCCAAAACTCAACAACCCCAACACAAACGCCGCAGGCACACTCATCAACGCCACGAACCGCACCAGATCCATAGCGATCATCACCGGCCGCTTACGCCGAAACTCCAACCACGACCCCAACGGCAACGCCACAACAGCCCCAACAGCAACCCCCACAGCAGCCAGAAATGACACGGCCCCAGGCCCAACGTGCAACACCAGGATCGCAATCAACGAAAACGCGTCGAACGCCAACCACGTCCCGAACGCACTGGCCGCATACGCCGCCCACAACCACCCAAACCGCCGACCCACCCCAAGATCCAAGCGACAACAGACCCGAAGGTCAAACCCCCAGGACCAACCCAGACAACCACCCCAGACACCCCACCACCCCCACCAAAATCACCAACCAAAGCCAACCCACAAGCCCCGCAGCCAACGAAGGCGGAAGCGGAAGGCGAAGGCGGGAGACGGAAGGCGGGAGACGGAAGGCGGGAGACGGAAGGCGGGAGGCCCAGGCAGGAGGCGCAGGCGGGAGGCCGAGGCAGGAGGCGGAGGCCGAGGCGGGAGGCGGAGGCGGAAGCGAAGGCGAGAGGCGGGAGCGGGAGCGAAGGCGAGAGGCGAGAGGCGAGAGGCGAGAGGCGGGAGGCGGGAGGCGGGAGTCGGAGGCCGAGTCGGGAGGCGGAGGCGGAAGCGAAT